>CAMQYB010000188.1 GCA_947039055.1 uncultured Deferribacteraceae bacterium | reverse complement strand
GATGAACTTCTTCTCTCGTATCCACCTGTTGATGAACCTTCTGATGAACTTCTTCTATTGTATCCACCTGTTGATGAACCCTCTGTAGAATCTTTCTTCTTACTGTACTCTCTTGGTTTTCTTGAACTATCACCACTACCGTATGAAGATCCACTTGATGATCTACTGTTTCTGTCACCTGCTCTATCACTTGATGAACCTTTTGAACTGCTGGCATAATCTCTGTTGCCACTTTTTTCTCTTGTAGTTGTAGACGAGCGTTCCTCTTTATTTCCACTTTTTACACTACTTTTACTCTTAGGGGCGCTCTTCTTCTTGCCACCCTCATTACCTTTAAACACACTCTTAAACTTATCAATAAACGACATAAAAATTTTATTCCTTAATATTTCTTATAACTTGAACCAACATATTAGTTAAAGCATAAATAGACTTTACATAAATCAACTAAGTAGAGGCAATCAAATATGCTCAATTATCCTACTACAAATACTCTTAAGCTCTACATCTTCTAACTTCATTCGATTATCATGCGATAAAGATGCACCGTCATCTTTATGGCGTGGGACAATATGGATATGAGAGTGAAGAACAATCTGACCTGCGGCACTACCATTCAGTTGAAACATATTTATGCCATCTGCTAACATAGCATTTGATACAGATCTCGAAAGTTTCTGTACAACGGAATAGTATCGTTCTGAAAATACCTCTGGAGTATCAAAGATATTAACACAGTGAGTCTTAGGAATAACTAGGACGTGTCCTCGTTTAATGGGATTGATATCTAAAAATGCGAAAAACTGTTCATCCTCATATACTTTATAGCTACGAAGCTCGCCTGATATTATCCTACAAAAAACGCATTCCACTATTCCTTCCTCCAGACAGAACAAATTGAAAAAGCTAACAAGGGCAGTCTATCATAATATTTCCGAAAAATATACTGTTATTTTTTATAAATAAGTGTATATTAATAAATACATGGTTTTGTATAAAAGACAACTTTAAAACAGATATAATAATATTCATTGATAGAGTGGCAGTATTGATGTATAATTAAAAATAGATCAATGATATTAAGCTTAGCATCATATAATTGTAGGTATATTTAATAAATATAATTTGTAATTACTTAATGTTACTAATTAAATAACAGGTAGTTCTTAATCATTATCATAACAATTTTGAGGACACTCATAAATTTTGATTAAATAATTCAATGTTGTTTTTTTGAGCTTTTTATTAAGTTTATATATAAGTAAACTGGGGTAGGATGTATTAAATATGATAAAAATAATGCTTGTTGGCAGTAATCATGCGCTTGATATGATGAAAGTTCTTTTAAATGAATCAGCTATAGAGACCTCTATAACTAAAGACGAAACACAACCCGATGCCACTATTTATGAAATAGACTCGGTTCAAACTCTATTTAAAACTCCTAAATCTTTCACTAATCCAGCTTTTCTATATATAACTAATAATAACAAAGAGTTGCTTGATAATGTTAAAAGTTATGCCGTTAATGGACTGCTATTTCCACCTCTAACTACTGTTGGAATAATGAGCAAAATAACTAATCTATCACTTATGAAACCTTCTAAAATTAAAAAAGAAGAACATGAAGTGACTAGAATTAAAATAATAGCTAAATCTGAAAGTATACCTCCTTTACCTGCCTTAGCACAGGAGCTTATTAAACTTACTAGAGATGATAGCACCTCTATAACACAACTAACTGATAGTATTAAAATGGATCAAGGGATATCTACTGCTATTGTGAAACTTGTTAACTCTCCATTTTACGGAATAAAACAAGATATATCATCTATTGATCGTGCAACTGCACTTTTAGGATTTAATTCTATAAAAAATATCGCAATTGCATCATCAATGAACTCTTATTATCTTAAAAACTTCGCAATGTATAAAACTACTGGAAATGAAATGTGGAAACATTCATATAATGTTGCTTGTGTAGCTCAAATTATCGGCAAACAACTCGAACTTGATCACGATAGTTTATACCTCGCTGGACTGCTACATGATATAGGAAAAGTAGTACTTGTTGACTTCATCGACAAACCAGTCAACTATATTGAAGATGAACAAAACCAAATAGGGTTTGATCATGCTGAAATCGGATCAACAATATTAGAAAAATGGGCGCTCGCTAGCGAAGTTACTGAAGCTGTGAAAACTCATCATGATTTTGACGCAAATACATTTGGGAAAATTCTATATTTTGCTAATAAAATAGATAATAATAAAGAATCAGCCGATGAAATTATAAGGGAGATGCAGCTAGTTTTTGGCATAACGGACAGTAACATTGTCTCTAAAAAAATCCTTGCTGCTATAAATGATGATAATGAAGTATTTAGATAACGAAAAACTACTAGATGTAGTATTCTCTGACAATCTTGACAGCTTTAATCAAAATATAAAGCTACTGTTTAATAGTTTCTTAGATGTAAAATTCTCTATTTGGAGAGTTTCATCAAATATAGCTTCGGTGATTGACTCTACTCTGCTTAAATCTCAACCAACGCTCGATATGTATGAACTTGGATACGATCAAGATACGGTGTTCTCTATCATATCTAAAAAAGTTAAATATTTTGACGAAGAAATTGAAATCGCTTCTAGCTTATTTCTTAGATATCAAGATGTTGATACTTTTATTATAACTTTTCACTCTCCTATATCTAGCGAACAGAAAGACTCTCTTGTCACTCTTGTTCCATATATAGCTAAAAGAGCTCATGAACTGATTTTTAGAGAAGTGCAGATGGATCTATACATCGACTATCAGAAAAAAATCGATTTTATTAAAAAAAGTTCTCTGCTATTTAGAGCCTTAGATGTACAAGAAATTGTTGCACTATCATTATCGTTCTTTCTTGATATCTTCTCTGGACACGCTATCTTTGCAAAACATAAAAATAAGTTCTACGGTATAGCTATAAACGAAGAAGATGTCTCTGATAGTATATTTATAGGTGATGTATCACTTAACGATTATATCAACACTTTAAATAAAACAGAGTTCGTAGAGCATATTGTTGTATCTAATAAATTTAATATCAAAAACATTTTCTTTATATATGATGAAGTTATCGATATCAAATACGCTATATTTAATATAAGTATAGATATCGCTCCTGATCGTGAGTTCTCTGAACTGATCACAGATATTATCAATATTGCTACAGAAAATGCTTCTAACCATCAACAAATGATCTCTTTTAAATTAGAAGAAAAAGAGATGAGTCATACTGTTGATATCCTTAACAGATTTGTTAAAAGAATAATCGCTTACGATATAGATCCTGAAATTTATGCTGTAAACTATCCTGCTAGAAGTGCTGGTGGTGATTTTGTTGAAGTTGTTAGAACTGGAAATAGAATTATTTTTGCAGTAGCTGATGTTTGTGGCAAAGGATACTCTGCAGCTGTTTTCACTGTTGTTCTATCGGTTTTCTCTACACTTATTCCAAATACCGATCTAGCAGAAGCGATCGAAGAAATAAACAAATTCCTTATTACTAAAAACTTCTCTGATAGATTTATAACAGGATTTTTCGGCATAATAGATCTTGAAACAAATGAACTTGAATATCTATCTTGCGGACATGAACCTGCATTTATCTTAGATAGCGATAAAAAATGTATAGAACTTAAATCGCAATTTTTACCACTTGGTTTAATACAAGAAAATTATAAAACTGGAAAAGTTGAACTGACTAAAGGATCTCTACTATGCGTGTATACCGATGGATTAATCGAATATGCTTCATTTGAAGATCTAGTTGGCAAGGTTAAAACAGCTAGTAGCGAACCTGCAAAAGAAATTGTTGAAACTCTTTATAAAGATCTTGTTCAAGACGAAGCTCTACAAAGAGATGATTTCACTTGCGTATTAATGAAGTTTTAATCAATTTACATAATACCTACTAAGGCAGTTGGGCTTAGTCGTTGGGCTTAGT
>CAMQYB010000187.1 GCA_947039055.1 uncultured Deferribacteraceae bacterium | reverse complement strand
CATAGCATAAACATATTGTGATCGGTTTTAGTAATACACGGCTGAGGCGATATTTGTAGTTGATAGATTAAGTCATAGCATAAACATATTGTGATCGGTTTTAGTAATACACGGCTGAGGCGATATTTGTAGTTGATAGATTAAGTCATAGCATAAACATATTGTGATCGGTTTTAGTAATACACGGCTGAGGCGATATTTACAGTTGATAGACTAAACTATAAAATACACATAGATAATTCAAAGCGTATTATATTAAGGATAGAAGAGTTGCAATGAATAGAATTTTGATAAGTTTTTTAAGTGTACTATTTATTTGCTCATGTGCAGGTTATGATTTCAGAGGTTTTTCATCAAGTGATAGTAATAAATCAACAAAACCTAAATATGAAGGCGTATATAATATCCAAGCTGGTGCATTTAAGAATGTTGATTTAGCAACCGCATTCACAGATGAGTTAGATCGCAAAAAACTTGATGCCTTTTTATTCAAAGAGAACGGATTATTTAAAGTTAGGTTTGGTAGATATAAATCATTTAATGAGGCGTCATCTGCTGCGAAATCACTTGTTAAAAGTAAAGTTATAACAGATTACTATATAGTATCTCCAGAAGATCTATCGTATTATAGATCTGAAAAATTAAGCGATAATGATTATCTTCGCAATCAACTTGTCAAGGCAGCACACTCATATAAAGGTGTTCCATATAAATGGGGTGGAAACTCGGTTAAATCTGGTTTCGATTGTAGCGGATTAACTAGAGCTGTTTATCGACTAAATGGACTTGATCTTCCAAGAGTTTCAAGAGATCAATACAGATCAGGTAAAGCCGTTAAAATTAGTAAATTACAGAAAGGTGATCTAGTATTCTTCATCACGTCAGGAAGCAGGATAAATCATGTTGGTGTATATATAGGTGACGGAAAATTTATTCATGCTCCAAGTGCAGGTAAAACAGTTCGTGTTGCAAACCTTCATTCATCGTATTGGAAAAAAGTGTATCAAGGTGGAAGAACATATTTATAGATTAATTATGTTAAATATATTGCAGAGAACAGACATTAATAACCGATATTTCATTTAGCTATATATTAAGTAATTTGCCGATAATATAGATGTAAAAAAATAGATAAATTTAATAAGTATACAAATAGCATATTTCAAATAGGTATTTATCTTAAAATATATTAAACAAATATGTGAAAAAATCTTACTCCTAATATATGCTTAGACCATATAGTTATTAATCAAAATATAGAATAAAATATAGGTAGTATCTATAAATAGATGGCTATATTAAATAGTAGTTGACATAGAATAGGTTTTGTATTATTAATAATGGTTACTATTAGCAGTATGAAAGATGTACGTGTAGTAAAAATCATTAAGGGTAAGTAGATTTTATTGTGGAAAGAGTAAGATATTCATTACAGCGTGAAGTTGTTTTTGACACTATTATGAGTGAGAGAAAACATTTTACAGCTGATGACATTTATGCAAGGCTGAAAGTTAGCCATCCAAAACTAAGTCTTGGTACAGTTTATCGAAATCTACAATATTTATCAGATACGGGAAGGGTTCGTAAAATAACTTTACCTAACGATGTTGATAGATACGATGGAAATATTGAAGATCATTATCATCTAATTTGTACGATGTGTGAATCTATAACCGATCTTGAAATTGATTATTTCAGTTTTATTGATGAAGAAGTTTCATCTAAGTACGGTTTAGATATTGATCATCATAATTTAGTTTTTTATCACAAGTGTCCAAATTGCAAGGGCAACAAATCATAAAATTGTGTTAATTAGAAACGATATATTACTATTGTAGTTATCGTTTTTTATGTTGAAATTATAAAGATTAATATACATTATTATATATGTATTAAGTAAATAGGAGATTATTATTATGGCTAAAGATTTAAAAGGAACGAAAACAGAGAAAAATTTACAGGATGCTTTTGCAGGAGAGTCAATGGCTCGCAACAAGTATACTTACTATGCATCAAAAGCTAAAGCTGAGGGTTACAATCAAATATCGAACTTATTTGAAGAAACTGCAAACAATGAGAAAGAGCATGCAAAAATGTGGTTCAAACTTCTTCATGCAGGTGAAGTTCCAACAACAGCACAAAATTTAGCAGATGCAGCAGAAGGCGAACATTATGAAAATACAGTTATGTATCCAACTATGAAAGCAGATGCTGAAGAAGAAGGATTTACACATATAGCAGCACTTTTTGGTGCAGTAGCTAAAATTGAACAACAACATGAATTAAGATATTTAGCTCTTCTTGACAACGTTAAGAACAATAGAGTATTCCAAAAAACTGAAGAAGTTACTTGGGAATGTGCTAACTGTGGACATATTCACATCGGTACATCAGCATTACAAGTTTGTCCAGTTTGTGCACACCCACAAGCACACTACCAAATCTTAGCAAAAAACTATTAATAGTTTGCGTAATACAATTTATTTAACGAGGGGAAGAGATGAAGAAGATTTTAGTTCCAGTAGCATTGACAGTTTTAGCAGTAGTAGTTGCAATTAGTTGCACAAAGAAAGATGGTAGTAAGGGTGCAGTAACAGGTGGTATGGAGCCTCTTTTACAATCTGCAATTGACGCAGGAATGCTTCCGATACCTTATGAGTTAAAAGTTATGGAAGGTAATCCTTCATCACCTGAGAAAATTGAATTAGGTAAACTTTTATATTTTGATCCAAGATTATCTAAAAGTCAGCTAATAAGCTGTAACACTTGTCACAATGTTGGTTTCGGTGGAGATGATTATCAAGAGACATCATTAGGACACGGTTGGGCAAAAGGTCCAAGAAACTCACCAACAGTTTTAAACTCTGTTTATAACACTTCTCAGTTTTGGGATGGTAGAGCATCAGATTTAAAAGAGCAAGCAAAAGGTCCTATTCAAGCATCTGTTGAGATGGCTGCAACTCCTGAATATGTTGTTGAAGTTCTAAAATCTATTCCTGAGTATGTTGAAGAATTCAAATTAGCATTCCCTGGCGTAGCAGATCCAGTAACATTTGATAATGTTGCAGCAACGATCGCTTTATTTGAAGCTACATTAACAACTCCTAATGCACCGATAGACAAATATTTAAGAGGCGACTTAGCTGCATTAAATGCTGATCAAAAAGCAGGTTTAGCTGTTTTTATAGATCAAGGTTGTGTTTCATGTCACACAGGCGTGAACTTAGGTGGAGACGGATACTTTGAATTTGGTGTTTTTGAAGCTCCAGATGCAGATGTTGTAGCAGGCGATAAAGGAAGATTTGCATTAACTCAAGCTGAAGGCGATGAATTTGCATTTAAAGCTCCTACGTTAAGAAACATAGAATACACAGCTCCATATTTCCACACAGGTAAAGTATGGTCATTAGCTGATGCAACTCAACTTATGTCATCATCACAGTTAGGTATTGATTTAAGTGAAGAGAATGTAAAACAAATTCTAGCTTTAATGGATGCTTTCACAGGCGAACAACCACAGATCGTTTATCCTATTCTACCTCCATCAACAGATAACACTCCTAAACCAGTTTGGAAGTAGTTTTAGTTTAGAGTTAGATTTAGAATTTATAGTATAATTTAATTATACGGTATTGATAGCGATATTGATATTGTATAATAGAAAATAATTTTTGACACCTTATAGTAATTTAATTGCTATAGGGTGTTTTTTTATAGTTGATAATTTGAGAGCTTATAGTTTTGTTGTTGATAGTTTGAGAGTTAAAAGTAATTAGTCGATAGTTGATATTAGATTGTTTGGTAATTGCAATAATTGTAGATTATTAAAAATATGTAATTGTTATTAATTTTAATAATGATAATCAGTTACAAAAAAATTGTTATGATACTCTGTTATGATTAATTAGTTACGATAATTGGTTGCGAATATTTGTTATAATAATTAGTAGCTAACATCTGTTATGATAACTAGTAACAATAATTAACTGCAATAATT
>CAMQYB010000186.1 GCA_947039055.1 uncultured Deferribacteraceae bacterium | reverse complement strand
CAAATTTAACTGTACTTTTGCCTATGTGATAAAACCATGCTCAACATAACATACTAATCAAATTTAACTGTAATTTTGCCTATGTGATAAAACCATGCTAAACATAACATACTAATCAAATTTAACTGTAATTTTATCAATATAATCGCTACAAACTTATCTATATGATTGCTATGGATTTATCAAAATTATCGCTACTATTTCAAATATTTATCAATTATAAAATCAGCAATCTCTTCTTCATTATTAATATCTAATACATTTTGTTTGTCACTAAATAGTTGGTTACTATCAGTAGCATACGCTATTATATTTAAATCATGTATATCGGTAATTTCTTTGCCACCTTTTCTATATACGAGTATTTTATCTATCTCTTCATCCTTAAAACCTTCACCAACAACTATATCAATATCGGTTGGTAGGAGTTCAATTAATTCATGAAAAGATTTTCTCTGATCACAATCGGCTATTAGTGCATATTTGCTATTAGATGTTATGGCAATGGCTTTAGCACCAGCTTTTTTTAGACGGTCTGTATCTTTACCTTCTTTATCCATTTCAAATGAATGTCCGTCGTGTTTTAAGGCTGCGACACGGTATCCTCTTGATGATAATAGGGTGATAATTTTTACAGCTAAAGTTGTTTTTCCTGATCCAGAAAACCCTGCGAATGTGAAATATTTTGTTTTCATATAAACTCCCAAAAAATAAAACGGTTATAGAGTATAATTTACTTGCAAAAAATGTGCCTTCTGCGTAATATAACTGATGTCAATTGAACGGTACTTTAAAGATAAGGAGTTTTTGCCCTCTCTTATTCCAAATTATAATTTAAGAGAAACGCAACTAGAAGCAGCAAAAGCTATATACTCATCTATTGAGAAGTTTGAGAATGCTTTAATCGAAGCACCAACTGGATCGGGCAAATCTATGGCATACCTTATTTCATCAATTCATTCAAACAGAAAGGTTTTAATATCTACAAAAACAAAACAGTTGATGAGTCAACTATTGCATAAAGATATCCCATCTATTGCGTCATTAATACCTGATGGCTATACGATAGCTGAGTTAAAAGGCAGGAAAAATTATTTATGTCATCACAGGTTTTATAAATATATAATGCCTAACGTTGCATATTATTTAGATGCGATAGAGTGGTTTGATTCAGTAGAGTCAGAAGCTGTAGTATTAATTCCAGGGTCGAAATTTAATAAAGAAGTTATTGATTTAATGAGTGCAGACAGGTATCAGTGTCTATACTCAAAATGTAGTTTTTACGATGTCTGTTCATTTTATCGTGCAAAAGATATCGCAAATAATGCAGATATGATCATAACAAATCATCACATGTTACTATCAGATATAGCACTTAAAGCGACAGAAGGTGTTGCAGGTATTTTTGATTTTAGGGATCATATTATATTTGACGAAGCACACTCATTACCAGATATATATGCACAGTATGCAGGAGCAGAGCTTTTACTTTTTTCACTTATACTATTTTTTAGAGATAACAAAACTTTAATGAGCATTGATACGTTGATGAAAATTGAGGAGTTATATTTTGAGATAGTTAAAAAGGTTGAGAGTAAAAACCTTGATAGATTTCTGTATGAAGTTATAGAAGATGAAGTTAAATCTTTTATGGCAGTATGCGATGCTGTTGTTCGAGACGCTGATGATGAAGAGTTTTTAGATACATTTCTACGATATTATTCACAGATGGAAATTATAAATTCAGGTGAAGAAGGATTGCGTCATGTTGATCGTATAGGTCATAGATTGGTGGTAAAATTCACACCATTTTCTGTATCGGATAAATTTAGTGGATCACTTAATAAATTAGCTGTATCATCTGTTTTTTTATCAGCAACGCTATCTGTTGGTGGTAATTTTGATTATTTTATGAAAGAGACAGGGATATCAAAAGATTGCAATCAGTTGATTTTAAAGAGTGCATTTGACTATAAAAAACAAGGCAGATTGTTTGTAAGTAAAGATTTAACAGCAAGGTTAAAAGATGAGTTATATGTAAAGCTATGTAGTAAGTCAAGCGGTTCGGTGTTGATTATTGCTAATAGTATTGATAGAATGAGATACTTATCAGAACTCTTAAAGAAAGAGGTCAAGAATAAGCGAGTTATATCACAAGATGAGGTAACGTTATCTAAGCTTGATTTAGATAGCGATGTTATCTTGGTAGGTGTTGCGATTGTTAGAGAGGGTATAGATTTATCAAGAGGAGATTTCAGATCGGTAGTAATAGATAAGCTTCCGTTTGAATATTTTAGAGATTTATATTTATCAAGCAAGGTAGAGGTTTTAGAGCGAGATGGTGGAAACGGATTTAGAGATTTTTTTCTACCACGAGCGGTATTATATTTTAAGCAGTCGATTGGCAGGTTAATTCGTCATGAGAGCGATAGCGGTGTGTGGTTAGTTTTAGATGAGCGTATATTAACCAGTAGTTACGGCAAATATTTTCTATCAGTTGTTGAAGGCGTAGATAGATTAGATGATATGGATAAAGTGTTAGAATTTATTAACTAATTATATTAGTTAGATAAACGTATTAGTTAGAAATATTAATTTAAAGTATTAATTATAATAACAATATACTGTGAGGGGACTGTCTTATGAAGAATTTAAAGTTTGATTACAACTTTTCTGTGGATGCACATGTTAAGTCGGGGATATCATCTGTCGACATTAGCAAGTATTTAGAGCGAGTAAAGACGGGTTTAGGGCGTCTTGAAGAGATGGTTTCAAATGATCAAGTTGGGTTTCCTAATCTATGTACATCGGATATATCATCTATCAAAGATTTTGCAAAAGAGTCTAAGGGTAAGTTTAATGATCTGATCGTTGTGGGTATTGGTGGCTCAGCGTTAGGTATAGAGATGTTGACAAACGCTTTATTACCTGTTGGTAATAATAGCAAAAGCCTTGCAGATCGTGGATTTTTTCCAAGATGTTGGATCGCAGATAATATTGATCCATCTAAGATATTTGGTATAGTTAAAAAATGTAAAGCAGAGGATACATTAGTTGTTATTATATCGAAATCTGGTAATACAGTTGAAACGGCTGCAAACTACTCATATATCCATGATTGGCTACTTTCATCAGGTGTTGAGATAAGTAAACACGTTGTAGTTGTAACCGATCCTGAGAAAGGGCCACTAAGAGAGTATGTTACTGCGAATAATTTAAGATCATTTCCGATCATGTCATCAATTGGTGGAAGATTTTCAGTTCTGTCACCAGTAGGACTACTTCCAGCAGCGTTACTAGGAATAGATATAGATAAACTTTTATTAGGTGCAAAAGAGTTAACATCTAAAGGATACGATCAGCTACTGTTAGCGTCTGCAATATATTTATATTTTATGGAAAATGGAAAGAGTATAAATGTAATGATGGCATATAGTTCTAAGTTAGAGAAGTTTTCAGAGTGGTTCTGTCAGTTATGGGGCGAGTCATTAGGTAAAAAATTAACTTACGATAATAAAGAGATAACGTTTGGCACAACTCCAGTTAGAGCAACAGGTGCAATAGATCAACACTCTCAGATCCAACTTTTTAGAGAGGGAACGTTAGATAAACATGTATCATTCATAGGAGTAGCATCTCATGAGTTTGATAAAGAGGTAACAGGAAATTATTATCCAGCGTTTAACTATCTTAAAGGGATAAAATTAGGCGATCTATTAAATGCAGAGCTTAAAGCAACTGAAGGTGCGTTATTGACATCGAATGTTCCGTCAATTAGGGTTGATATAGATCAAGTTGATGAGTATACATTAGGACAGTTAATAAATTTCTATCAGTTTATAGTTCCGATAATCGGACTTACTGTAAATATAGATCCATTCAATCAACCAGGCGTTGAAGAAGCTAAAGATTACGCTTACGGATTAATGAATAGAGAAGGGTATGAAGGTAAGAAAATCGAATTAGAGAAGATATATATTAAGGATGAAAAGTTTACGATTTAATATAGTT
>CAMQYB010000185.1 GCA_947039055.1 uncultured Deferribacteraceae bacterium | reverse complement strand
AATAATCCGACATAGTTAAATCTTGTGCTATAGATTTATGGTTTTACTGCTTTAATATAGGTTTATTATTTTATGTAAATATATCAAATTGATAATTAATTTTAATAGATATTAATATTTACTATTATTTTTATTATAATTGACGATAAGTATTTATATAATTATTTGTTTTAATAATATTGTGGTATTATCGTATATAACGAATGGATAATATTCTGTCTTCGTTCTCATTATTATGATAACAATAATAAGTTTTATAATGATGATTTATACATATTTTATGTTATTGCATCTAAAATACTTAAGTTGTTGGATAATTATCCGATTTTATATAAGTAGAACATGTTATTAGTATTACCTTTAGGTAGACTGACTACTGTTATTGATTATGCTTTTGTTTTGTATTCAATACCTAATTGTTATCGAGGAGATACAATGAGAAGAATTATTATAACTTTCATTATTCTAGCTATATCTATTAATGCATTTGCATTTAATGTTCCTATCGAGAATAGGAATGTTCAGTTTGATATTTATGGCTCAGTTAAGGCGAATATTACTGGTGGGTTATATTTAAATGATCCAGGTAAAACTCAGATTAGCTACACAATGAATCCAGATTCATTTATCGGATTTAATTTAGGCTATAGACCATTATTTTTAAAGGCTGAGTTTGGGTTTGCAGATTCGGAAACGTTGGAAATTGATGTAAGACAATTATATGCTGGATTATTTTTAGGCTCATTAGGGAGTTTAAAAATTGGACAACAATTTACAGTTGCGTCAGTAGCAGATATGTATAATGATGTTTTTATGTATGATCAACGCTTAGTTGGTTACGGTAATACAGTATTTAATTCTTCAGCAACTATTCTTTATGAAATTTTCGGATTACAGGTTGCGTTAGTTGATTTGTTTTCAGATTACAATATTCCTAATACAGTTAATGTAACGGGCACTTTTTTACTACCAAGAGTTGAAGTTGCATATACAATGCAAGTAAACAAACTTTTTTCTTTTAAAGTATTTGGTAGTTATGCAAACATAAATACCAAATTAATTCCTTTTGAAGAAGAGGTAGGTGGGGTGATTGAGGTGATTAATGGTAACAATCTTTCAGTTGCGACGAATGCGTTTCATGTAGGTTTTTTAACAAAGCTAGACTTCAATATGCATGCTGCGTTACAGCTTTCAGGTTTTTTCTCAATGAACGGAGAGTTATATGACGGCGTTAGAATAGGTGGTTATAAGCGTACAATATTTACAGATTTAACTACTCAAAACCATAACCCTAATTTCCAGCCGATAATTTTTACAGCAGGCAGTCTGATTAATGCAGAAGGCGATTACACTGGACTAGGTGGAGTAACTTCATTTGGTGGAGCTTTAGCAATTCTTGGTAATATCACTGAGAATATTAGATATGAATTTGGTGGTGGTGGACAGTTGATTTCAGGTGAGGGTCTTCCTATTGATCCAGCTGGTAATTCAGGTACTGCAAATTTAGGTGCAGGTAGTTTATTAAATGTAGGTGGTTATTTAAACTTTATATTTGATATTCATCCTAATTTTAATATAGGTCCTCAATTTGGTGGATATTTAAGGTTAGGTTCAACAGTAGTAGATTATCCAGATATGATGGCAGTAATTGTTGGACTCAGAGCAAACGCTACTTTTTAATATAATAATAAAAAAATAATAATAACGTAAATGCCATGATATTTTAATGCTTTTAGAAGCTTATAGTATCATGGTTTTTTTATAACTATTTTTAAGAGTAGTTGTAACTATTTGACAGTTTAGGTTTTAGATATTCTAATATATACAAAGTTTAAATTTTTAACATTTTGAAATATTAAAAATCACCAATTATAGAATTATTAAATTGAGAAAAATAGGGTTATTAAATTGAGAAAAATAGGGTTGTTTAATTGTGAAAATCAGGGTTGTTTAATTGTGAAAATTAAGATTATCTAAAACTGTTTAAAATTATTTAAAATTATTTAAAATTGTTTAAGATTATTAATCGCACATATTAGGCATTTTTAGAATTTTAGTAATATTAACGAGTGTTAAAAGTTTGACATTTTAAAATATCAAAATGTCACCAACACCAATCACCAATTATGGAATTGCTACATTGTAAAAATTAGAGTTATTACACTATGAAAATTAGAATTATTAAATTACGAAAATAAAAAAATAAGAGAATTGTGTGACAAGTTTTTTACTATTAATTATTAGAAGTTTTTTGAATATCTTGAAAACTTTTATCATCGTCTAGCAGTATGTTTGAACAGCTTCTAAATCTTTCTTTTAAGAAGATTGAAAAATCTCTTTCCTTAAATATATTTATCGCTTGAACTCTGCTATCTCCAGATGAGTAGATGATTTTATCTTGATAATCTTTAGGTATAAATCCTAATGTAATCATTGAGTCTATAAGTCCTTCAAAATGTTCTGTAGTTAAGAAAACGATATTGGATAGTTTTAATATATTTAAACCTGTCCATTCTATTACAGATAGTATATGCGATCTTATTTGATAAACTTGATCTAGTTGAGCTTGTGTTAATATGATTTCAGAGCTACGTTCTCTATGAATATAAAAACCTGTTGGTATATCAGATCCTATCAATTTTAATGCTGTTGTGAGATCAATTTTATTCTCCAACAATTCAGTACGATTTTTAAGTTTAAATTTGCTATCAATAAGACCTTCATTTTTCATTATTGATATAAGTTCCAACATAGATGCTAAAGTGAGCGAGTCTGCTGAAAATTCTTGTTTAAGCACAGATCTAATTGATAGGTCTGAATTGAAACTTAATATAGGATTTTTACCTACAGGAAAAATTGAACTGATATTGATAGTTGATAATTTATTTGATGCTAATTCTGTAATATTTTTTGCATTCAAGAAATATATTTTATCAAGCATATCAAGCGAGATAATAAGTTTGTTATTAGAGTCAGATGAAAGCAATCTAAAAAATCTAATAATATCGTGATTATCTTTATAAGGCATTACAACTTCACATAACATAGTACCGATTTCGAATCGAGTATAATTTATCATGTCCATAAATGTTTCTGTGTTATCTACATGAAACTTTTCAGTAACGATTAATATTCTATCTATATTTTTCACATTTAAAACATTGTGAATAAAATCAGGTACAAAATTGTTTTGTATAAGAGTTGTAAGTTTTTCTTCAGTTTTAGTTGATCCTTCCATAAAGATCGTATCAAGCGCTGCTGAATAACAGTAGTAGCGGATTGATTTTCTTTGTTGAATAAGAATAATACAATCAGATACACCTTCGTATTTAGTATCATCAGGTCTTTCTTTAGTGCCACCACTACTACGCTTGCCATCTGTAACGCTACTAGTGGAGTGATCTATCAAAGGCTCAGGTATTTCATCTGTATAATGGGTAGGATAATCATCGATCAATGGAAAATCATCGTTATTATTTAGATTAATTGAGGTATTGCTATTAGTTGAGATAGTATTTTTACTATCGTCACCATCAGGCGTTATGTTTTCGGCTAAACTCATATCAAGCAGATCAATTTCAATATCAGACTTAATTGAGTGCTGACAAGCAAGACGATAATCGTTGCTAACATTTATATCAGCTAAGATAAGTTTATCTTTATAAGAAGGAGAGGGTACGTTTTTACCGATAAAAAGTATCTTACATTTACCACACTGTCCCGAACCTTTACAAAGCGTATGGTTAACAATATTTTCATCTATAAGGAATTGATACAAATTCTTTCTAGACAAAGTTCTAAATACTTTATTTATGTTATTTATTTTAACTGATACTTCTTTTTTAGTGAAAAACATAATACAACTCACTTAATAGTAAATATTTATTACAATGCAAGATACAAGTGAACTAGATACAAGTGGACTAGCTATAACCTAACTAGATCTTAGCCAACTAGCGATAAATTAACTTACTACAAGCCAGTATGATCTCCACCGTTACAAGCCGACTATCTACAAGGTAAT
>CAMQYB010000184.1 GCA_947039055.1 uncultured Deferribacteraceae bacterium | reverse complement strand
GTTCAAACTTGCCAACCGTTCAAATTTGCCAGTACGAATATACTTGATTTAATTAGGTATTCTAAATTGAATTGATTTTTGATTATACGAATATTTTGATTATGACATTACTCTGTCTACATTTTATAGATTTAACAATATATATCTATAAAATATAAACAATCTCTACAACTCTAAGCTGATTATAAAACCTTATCTCATAAAGCACTTATATATACCAGCTTCAAGCTTTTAATTAATAAAACCTTATCTTCTAAAAGTATTGATGTCTATAACTTCAACTTGTGCAACTTTCTTCTTCCACTCATAAAGATCAACTTCAGCTTCATACTCGATCTCAGGATCTGCGTTCGGTGATCTATCGGCTAAGTTCAATATCGCCAAAGTATGCTTATCATCGCTCAACGCTAGGCACTCATAATATGAGAACTCAAACACTTCTAACTCACGGCAAGTAATATCTGTTATTACAGCTCTCTGTGTTTCAAGAAACATAATCTTATTGCCTGGCAACTCTAAAATCTCTACACACTCATAAGTAATTGGCGACGGCTGATAAGCTCTGATCTTATCACCTTCAATCTTATCTCGCAGTATAGAATATTTTAACGCAGCCTCTTTATCAAATACCATCATGCCGTCAATCGTTGAGTCTCTATTCGTAACAGTTGTCCATACTCTGCCACCTATCACAGCGATAGAGTATACATCGTATCGTTGTTTATGTGCATTTAACTGCTTACTGTTCTTATCGTACACATATATAGTTGTCGATTTGTCCCATGTGATCATCGCAATCGCAACTAAATCTTTCTGCTCTGATGCTGCAATCTCTATCCAGTTTGGTCGATCTTTTGACTCAAATATCGCAACTAACTCTAAATTATTATCGTAAAGTTCACATCTATCATCTGTCGATATTGATAGTATATACCCTGCTGAAAGATACCATGAACATGATATATTTTGAATAACATGAATCTCTTCAAGTTCATCTGTAATCATATATTTATGGATACGGTTATGACGTATGATTATTAAATATAGCTGTGAATTTGCTACATAGAAATTAAAGTAGTTCATGTCGTGCTGATAACTCTCACGAGGTAGAGACTCTATTAGATCAACCTTTTCACCGTCTGAACGATAAATATCTAACACTTCATCCCACTCAGTTGTGTAGTTGGTGAAATAGATATACATATGTCCATTTACGTAATGATAATCTACAATATCTTTATGACTACTATCAACAAAAATAAATTTCTGTGATGTGCCGTCATCCATATTGTAACGATATGCAACTATATCTTCGTTGCTATTTTCTAAGATAAGATATGAGTTATCCGTTAGAAGTTTTATCCTCTTAAACCCATGTAAATATTTAAAGAAATACGCCTTTAAATTATCGTGCTTTATTGTCTTACTTTTCTCAAACAAAACAGTTCCTTACTATATATAGTTGATTGTATAAATTTCAAGTTAATGAATGATCATTTAATCATAATTACAAAAAAATTTCAAGTTAATATATTTATTTGCGTTGAATGAAAACTTTTATAGACAATTTCATAGATTTATATAGAATGGTCTAGTTCATATAGATGATTTAGATTTTTATGTTAATGGAGAGATCAATGTCTTTTTTTGTATTAGATGAGAATAAGTGTAGACGTGACGGCGTGTGTATGGATGTTTGTCCAACAAAGATAATAAAACAAGAAGTCGGCGAACTACCATATATCGCTGAAAAATCAGAGGCGTTTTGTATCGCCTGTGGATTATGTTATGCTTTTTGTCCACATGATGCGTGTTATGTTGAAAGTTTGAATAAAGATGAGTTTATTCAGATTGATAAAAATTTGAAGATATCAAACGACTCTGCTGTTCAATTTTTGAAATCAAGAAGATCAGTTAGAAAGTTTAAAAATAGATCTCTCGATCAAGAAGATTTAACAACTATTTTAGATACAGCAAGATATGCACCTTCTGCAAAAAATATGCAACCTGTAAGATGGATAGCTGTTAGAGGGTTCGATAAGATGAAAGAACTTGCTGAACTGATGTATACATATTATGACTCTTTAGCAAGAAATAAAGATTTTTCAAAAGATGACAGACTTCATGCGAAATTAATTTCATCAGCGTATAAATCTGGTAACGATGTGTTTTTTAGAGGTGCACCTGATTTAATTGTTGCAGTTCTCCCTAAAGATTATAAATGGGCTCAAGATGGTGCTATCGCACTTACGTATATAGAACTTGCAGCATCAGGTATAGGTGCTGGTTGCTGTTGGGCAGGATATTTTACAACTGCTGTAAATAACGATGAAAGTATTAAAAAGTTCGTAGGACTTGCAGATAGTGAAATTGTTATCGGTGGACAGATGATCGGTTATCCAGTTTTTAGAGCTAAAAATATACCATCAAGAAAAAAATTAGATATAAACTATATTGAATAACTTTTTAGTAAATAGTTTTAGTAGATAGTTTTTAGTAGCTGTATAGCTTAGATAAATTTTAAAAGTTACGCAGTTAGATTTTGAAATATAAATAATTATAAAGAACGTCAGTTTACTCGGCGTTCTTTTTTATTAATAACACACCTCTTTAATATTAATTAATAATAATAACTTAGAGTTTTGTATTAAATTATAAACAGAACTATTTATAATGATTATAAAACAAACATATAGACATTTCTATATATATAATATATAGTAGAACTAGTATATATATGTTGTTTTTTTGTATATCTAAATATTAACATTATTATGGAGATTTTTTATGATAACTCGTGCATTAAAATCCGTTTGCTCACTATTTCTTTTCGCTCTATTATTTACAGCTTGTGCTGAGGATACAACCAACAATGACGATAAACCAAGTGCTATCGTAACAAGTAAAAACTGTGTCGTGGACAATAATGAACTTACTTGCTTAACACCGATTATAAATGAAGATATTGACTTTATTAAAAGTAACGCTCCTATTATTACATCTCTTGATGTAACTGCGACTAATGAAACAGAGGGGACAAATCCAGAATATATTCAAATAATAACACAGAAACAACTTGATAATATTACAGGGACAACTTTCCCTCAACTAGATAGATTAAATATATCTAATAATGATAAACTATCTTCAGTTGATTTAACTAAATTTTCTACAATCACTAAACTAAACGCAATCAATATTGCAAAGATTTCTGGTTTAGACGATATTAAAGCTAAACTAACTGAACTTGCATTATCAGATGGTAATAATATGTCTCTTGATGATATAACCAACTTAACAGAACTAACTAAGTTAGAGTTATCTAAGTATGCTGATACATCTGTTAATGTAACAACACTTACTAAACTTACTAATATTAACCTATCTGAGATGCCTAACTTAAACGAAGTGACTCTACCAGTTACGATAACTGAGCTTATATTAAATAAGAACGATAAGTTAGCTACGCTTGACATATCTAACCTAGTTAGTCTTGTTAATCTCGATTTGGAAGAGGCATCTATAAAAACACTTACTCTGCCAAAAGAAGCGCCTAACCTCACTGAACTTACATATACAGGTTCAAGTGGTTTAACAATACTTGATCTAACTAAGTTTGCTAAACTAACTAAGCTTACAATATCACACACTCCTGACCTAGTTACACTTACACTGCCAGCAAACGTAGAAGATTTCACGTTTAATACAATGGGGGCTATGCCAAACTTTACAGGACTTGATCTAACAACACTTCCTAAATTAACAAAATTAAGTGCAATTGATGTTCGAAACATTACTGGCTTAGAAAGTACTTCGCTTACTAGTTTAGAAGTATCTCAAGTAAGTACAATAATAATTGCTGATATAGTAAAATTAACTGGACTAAATAACTTATTGTTACACAGTTATGATGAGCCAACATTAGATCTAACTGCTCTTACATCCCTTAAAAGCCTTACTATAGACAACAGTACCAACTTAAGCAATATTACCATGCCAACTAATCTTACTAAACTTAATTTGTCTAATTTAATTGCGTTAG
>CAMQYB010000183.1 GCA_947039055.1 uncultured Deferribacteraceae bacterium | reverse complement strand
TTATATTCGATTGATGACACAAACTCTATTCCGTAATCTGTGCGAGATGAAATATTTTTTTTATCTTCAACATCGAAATGATATGAATGTACAAAATAGAAGTGAGAGTTGTTGTCAATTCCGTTAAACAGTTTAGAGCCCTCATTATATTTCACCATGTTCCAACCGATATGAGGTATCTTATATTTTTTTTCAAGTTCAAACTTTTCTACTTTTCCAGCGATCAGTTCAAATCCGTTATGAATTCCAAACTCATTACCAGTATCAGCTAAAACTTGCATACCTATACATATTCCTAAAAAATATCTCTCTTTAGCGATAAACTCTTTGATTGAGTCATATATGTTTAGGTTTTTAAGATTAGTTACACAATCGCCAAAAGTACCGTTTCCAGGCAACACTAATTTATCTGCATTTTCTATCAGTTTATAATCGTTCGTGATTACTACATCATGTCCTAAATTCTTAAACGCTTTCTCAACAGATTTTAGATTGCTTGCACCATAGTCAACTACTGTTATCATAATATTACTCTAAAACCCCTTTAGTTGATGGAAGATCAGTTGATGTGATCTCTAACGCCATAGCTAGAGATTTAGCTAGAGATTTAAAAATCCCTTCAACTATGTGGTGAGAGTTTTTTCCGTAACGCATATTAATGTGTAGGTTCATTTTTGCATTATTAGTAAACGCTGTGAAAAACTCTTCAACCAGTTCAACATCAAATTCGCCTATTTTAGTTGAGTTAAATTCTGCATTAAATACAAGAAATGGTCTACCACCAAAATCAACAGCTGTTTCAATCAACGCTTCATCCATCGGTAATATAGCGTAGCCGTAACGTCTAATACCTACTTTATCACCAACTGCCTCATAGAACGCTTTTCCGAGTAATATACCTATATCTTCAACGATGTGATGATAATCTATATCGGTATCGCCAGTTGCTTTTACGTTTAATGTAAAACCAGAGTGTAGAGATAAAAGGTTTAACATGTGATCGAGAAATGGAACAGAAGTGTCGATATTTGCACTACCTTTTTCTAGCGTTAATTCTAGTTTAATATCTGTTTCATTACTTTTTCTAACTTGGTTTGAATATCTTTTCATTGTTTTGTAACCTGCGTATTATTTTTTGCTACTAATAAGTGGTTTAGTATTTATAGTTATTGTTATCTTGCATTTAAGCAATAATGATATTATAATACTAGATTAATGAAAAAACAACAATAATAAAAGGTGAAACTGGAAATATGTTTAAATCAATATTAGATAAACTTTTTACTATCACTCCTGAAAAAATAGTAAAAAAACTTACTCCGAAGGTATTAGAGATCAACGCTTATGAGGAATCTTTATTACGATTATCATTAGATGAGCTAGAAAATAAAGGCGAATATTTTAGAGCTAGACTTACAGCTGGTGAATCTCTAAACGATATAATGTGCGAAGTTTTCGCAGTTGTGAGAGAGATTTCTAAGCGTACATTACAGATGAGACATTTTGATGTACAGTTAATAGGTGGTATAGTTCTACACTCTGGAAAGATTTCTGAAATGAAAACAGGTGAGGGTAAAACTTTAGTTGCAACCTTAGCTTTATCATTAAACGCTTTGTCGGGTAAAGGTGTACATCTTGTTACGGTGAACGATTATTTAGCTAAACGTGATGCGTTGTGGATGTCGCCTATATATTTATCGCTAGGTCTATCAGTTGCTGTAATAGGTAGTAGTATATCGCTAGAAGTTGTTTGGGATAATAAAGATGAGTTTACGACAACGACTAGAGAGATTGATCGTAAATCAGCTTATAACTGTGATATTGTTTATGGTACAAACAGTGAGTTCGGTTTTGATTATCTTCGTGATAACATGCGTTACGATTACAATCAATATGTTCAAAGAGGTTTGAATTTTGCGATGGTCGATGAGGTTGACTCTATATTAATTGATGAAGCAAGAACGCCTCTAATTATTTCTGGTCCAACTGGCGATACGAACGATCAATATGTATCTATCAACGAGGTTATTAAAGATTTAAAACCAGAGATACATTATACGATTGAAGAGAAACGCAGACAGGCAAAACTTACCGAAGAAGGTATTAATGTTTGTGAAGCAAAAATGAATATAGGTAATTTATACGATGCTGAAAATGTAAATAGTATCCATTTTGTAAATAACGCTCTAAAGGCACACGCTATATTTAAGATAGATGTAGATTATGTTGTAAACGATAATCAAGTTATTATTATTGATGAGTTTACAGGTAGAATGATGCAAGGTAGACGATATTCAGATGGACTTCATCAAGCATTAGAAGCTAAAGAGAATGTTAAAATTAATGAAGAAAATCAAACATACGCATCTATAACGTATCAAAACTATTTTAGAATGTATGAAAAGTTGTCAGGAATGACAGGTACAGCTTTAACTGAAGCATCAGAGTTAAGACAGATTTATGGACTTGAAGTAATCCCAGTTCCAACTCATAGAAAGATGTTACGTATGGATAATCCTGATCTTATATATGCAACAATTAAAGAGAAGTATGAAGCTATATCTGAAGAGATTTTGAGAATTCATGCAAAAGGTCAACCTGTGTTGATAGGTACTGTATCGATTGAAAAATCAGAATATATATCTAACTTTCTAAATAAAAAAGGTATTAAGCATGATGTGTTGAATGCAAAAAATCATGAACATGAGTCTGCAATCATCAAAAATGCTGGACAAATTGGTGCTATCACAATCGCTACAAACATGGCAGGTCGTGGAACAGATATTAAGTTAGGCGAAGGTGTTGAAGAGATCGGTGGTTTATATATTCTAGGAACTGAAAGACATGAATCAAGAAGAATAGATAACCAGTTAAGAGGACGATCTGGTCGTCAAGGTGATAATGGAGAATCAAGATTTTTCTTATCAATGGATGATGATCTTCTTCGTATATTTGGAATGGATAAGTTAAAAGGTTTTATGGCGAGATATAGTTCTTTAGAAGGAGAGCCGTTATCACATTCAGTATTAAATAGAGCTATTGAAGGTGCACAGAAAAAAGTTGAGTCTATGCATTTTGAGATGCGTAAACACCTGCTTGAATACGATGATGTATCAAACAATCAACGTAAAGTTATCTATGATCTTAGAAAAGATATATTGATCGGTGAAAATTTAGAGAAGATAGTTATTGAACTTGCAACAGAAACTATATCTGCACTTGTAGATGATTTTTCAAGTAGCAGAACGAATGAAGAAGAGTTAGAAGAGTTTAAGACTATTTTCAATAGAATATTTAATTATGATCTTGATGTTAATAAATTAAATAATAGAGATCTGATGAAATCTGTTCAAGATTTATCTTATGAGTTTTCACTTAAATTAACAGATAAGAAAGAAGAGTTAGGAACACATTTTAAAGATTTAATAAGATACTTATTAATTAATAGTATAGATAGCAGATGGAAAGATCATCTATTACAGATGGATCACCTAAGAGACTCAGTAGGTCTTAGAGGATACGGACAGAAAGATCCATTAACAGAGTTTAAGAAAGAAGCGTTCTCACTTTTTGCAGATATGTTGCATAGAATTAAAAAAGAGAGTATTAGACTTATCATGCACGTTAAGATCAGTCAAAACAGTAATGAAGAAGATCGCATGAAAAAGTTAGAGAAAAGTAATGCTGTTAAGTTGAAAGAAAGTGCAGGTGCAGAAACATCTCAAGTTAGTCAATCAAGAAAAGGTTCAGGCAATGCTAAAAAAGTTGCTCCAGTTAGACGTGTTGAACCTAAAGTTGGCAGGAACGATCCATGTCATTGTGGATCTGGCAAAAAATATAAAAACTGTCACGGATCGTAGTTGGACGTTTAGGTTTTTTGGGACAAGTGGCGTTGGTGCTTAGTTTGCGTTAGTGCTTAGTTTGCGTTAGTGCTTAGTTTGCGTTGGTGCTTAGTTTGCGTTAGTGCTTAGTTTGCGTTGGTGCTTAGTTTGCGTTGGTGCTTAGTTTGCGTTGGTGCTTAGTTTGCGTTGGTGCTTAGTTTGCGTTAGTGCTTAGTTTGCGTTAGTGCTTAGTTTGCGT
>CAMQYB010000182.1 GCA_947039055.1 uncultured Deferribacteraceae bacterium | reverse complement strand
ACCTTGTCACCGACATGCGTTTCAAGTTCTGAAAGATTTGCTTTTTTAGCTAATGCCGTTTGCAATCCTGTTACTTCACTTACAGAGTAGGTTGGTTTAGTCGGCAACTTTGCCCAATCGTGTACATCTTTAGCGTTCCGGCTATCGCTTAACCTTGCATCTGTATTAGTAACATAAGCAGACAAATCAGGCTTTAATGATGCTTGATCTATTATACCCCATTCAGTAGCAGTTTTTTTATACAGCAAAGAGCCAATAGCTGCATTAGTAACATTTACATCTAGTAGATCATCCAAGTACTCAGCACCACCCAAAGGAATAGGCTCTTGACGAACACCACCCAAAGAGTGAGCAACAACCTCACTTTCAGAAACAATTACTTTCTTAGATTTTACTTTCCATTTGGTTACATCCGTTTTATCGGCTGTTGTGTCTTCTGATTTATCAAAGAACCACATCTTTGAGTATTCAGCCATTGCAGCATTGATTTCTTTTTGGGTACGACCATAGGCATTTACAATATCTTTTTGGATATCGGATAATGCTTTGATTAACTCAATGCTTTGTGTTACTTCAACTATCTCTTTTTCGATTGTGTTTAATAGTCCGTAGATTGTTTCTTCACCTATTCGTATAGTCTTTTCATGCTCAGACTCTAATTTAGATTCAATTGAAAGAATCCTTGTGTCAATAACGTTGTTGTCGATATGATAGGATATTTTAGAGCCTACTAAAACCGTTATATTGTCTTCGAAGAAACGAACAGGGTTGCTTTTAAGCTCATATACATTCTTATCCTTCTTCTGATTCTCAATGTATTTATCAAGCTCTTGCTCTAATTTAGTTTTAGCAGAGGTTATATAGTCATTGGGCATTTCTATATTAAAGAGAATAACGGAATCCCCTTTGATATTATCATGCCCTGCTGATGGTCTAAGTATTGTATTCGGGATTATAAGTCCCTCGCTTTCATCAAATCTTATGTAGTACTCTTTAGTTTTATAGTCATAATCAAGCTCAAACTCTCGACCGCCTAAGTGCCCATTTTGAAAGCTTATAGAAAGCTTCAATCCTTCTATCTCGTATTCTTCTTTGAACTCAAAAGGTGTGCCATTGGCATTGGATATCTCTATATAGAAAATAGAGTATGTGTTATAGATAGGCTCACCATTTTCATCATGCCCTTTTATGTCTTCTGTGTTCTCTTTTATCTGCTCACGAACTTTACTAACGACTAAGTCTGCTGATGGGTATATAGCATCAAACACAATCGTATTTTCTATAATCTCAGTAGGTAGAAGCCCTGCTTTTATGTCTTTATATCCATTTGGGCATGTATTTAATGGAAGAGATAATCTTTTCTTACTGATATGATTTGTTACACCACCATTGTCTTGTACGATGTTTCTATCAGATCCAAAGGCATAGAGTCGTGTAGCATACCCCTCATTCTTTTCAGTAATGGAAGGAACACTTACATTTGAAGAATCAAATACAATAGGCTCGCCTTGAACACATCTTGATAAATGTATCACAGTACCACGTACCCACCATTCAGTTTCCCAAGCCTCTGCTATTGTTGTTAGTGAGTTAAATACATTCTCACTGGAGAAAGAGATTGCTTTGGAATTAGTTAAAGAAGAATCAATAACAAAAGTGTAGATATCGCCTGTTTTTCTTTTTATGTTTTCGACTACTTGAGCAAGAAACATACTAGGAGTAGAGGTAAGGGACCAGTCTGTTTCATTGTTATACAGTAAAGAAATATTTCTCCACCCCATAACGTTGGATTCAAACTTTATGCTGTAAGTGTAAGAACACTCATTATTTCGTGTGGGATTGTAAGGCGTGAAAAGTGTGTAGTTTTCACCATTGTATAATACATAGTCACCTATTGAGAAAGGAATATACGAGTCAAGAACAAACGAAAGAGAAACGCTGTCTTCTTTCATTAGCTCTATCTTACCAGATGCACCACTTGTTATTGGAGCATCTAATATTGCTTCTCCTTGTTTGTTGTATATTGTCATAGCTGAACTTTATCTTTGATAATCCAAAGTTCAGAACAAAAAAAAGAAAACCCTATTTAGTGGGAATTTATTACTTCACCTTTCGCCTATTGTGAGAAAATAAATTATTATGGGTGTATTTTGTGTTGTGAGGATTTATTTATTCCTATTTTTGTGGGATCACTAACGCGAAAAATGATATTATGACAGAAATAAGAAAACCAGATCCGATAAGAATAGATTCGGAGAAAACCAGATTTAAAGAGCATATTGATTACGGAGGAAATGATCGGATCATCTTCTCTGGAATTTATGGCATTGGTAAAACATACTTTTTAAAAGAGTTTTTCAAGGACAATCCTGATTATCAATCGTTTTTTCTTAAACCTGTAAACTACTCTGTTTCTTCAAACAAGGATATCTTCGAGTATATAAAGTATGATATAGCCTTTGAATTGCTTTCAGGCTCTCCTAAGTATGACAAATTTAAATTTTCAGACGATTTAATTCTTAATCAATATATCAAGAATAATAAAGTCTCTGTGCTTTCTTCTTTGTTAAAAAACATTGGCTCTGTTGGAAAAAATGTAAGTGAGTTGATTAATTCTGTTATGACGCTGAGTAACGAATTTGATAAATTCAAAACAGATATTAATGAAGACGATAAAAAGGAATTAATTGAATTTTGCAAATTATTTACTGAAGAAAAAGGATCTATTTATGAGGAAGACTTTATAACTCAGCTAATAAAAAGTTTAGTCGACACCTACGAAAAAAAGAAAGTTCTTGTGATTGATGACTTTGATAGGATTGATCCGGAACATATATTCAGGCTGTTGAATGTTTTTGCAGCACACAATGATTTCAACGGATCAGACAAAAATAAATTCGGCTTTGACAAAATAATAATTGTTTGTGATATTGAAAATATCAGAAATATTTATCACTCTAAATATGGGGGCAATGTTGATTTTAATGGATACATTGATAAATTCTACAGTATGGAGATCTTTGAATTCAATAATAAATTAGAGATAATTAAATCTGTAGATAATATATTAAAAACGATTAACTCAGAAGAGGATATTGCGGGACATTGCGAAAATTATTATACAACCCATATTGCTAAATACATCTTAAAAACAATGATTGATTGTAATGCAATTAACCTTAGATGTCTTTTGAAATATAGTTATAAACCGTATGAGAAAGAATTATATCATGGAAATTATGAAGGGTGTCGGTTTGCAAATAAATTTTTAGCTGGAATTGTTGTATTTGAATTTTTATCTTCTATACTTGGTTCAGACTCAAATCTATATAAAGCAATTAGCAAGTGTCAATTCTCTAATAAACATGCAAATACCCAGAGATTAGCTATTAAATATTTGTATAATTATTTTATGTCTTTAGCTGATTATTCCAATTTTTTTAAAAGCAAGACCATTTCACTGAAATATAAAAACATTTCATATCTGATTTCTCCTGATGATCGCAAGCAAGGGGAGGCTGATGTGGATATAACAGATTTATCCTTATCTGATCTAGATATTAATAATTTTATAATCGATGCTTTCAATGGATACAAGAACCTAAGGCGTTGAATAATGCTGCAATAAATAAACCACACCAATTTGACTGATTGTCGAATTGGTGTGGTTGAAAATTAGTTTTTTTTTATTTTCTATCTGAAGGATCAGGCTCATTGAATTTAAAGGATATCTCACTAAATGTCCGACCAATATTTAAGCTTAATTTAGATGCTCCTTTATAGGTTAGTTTATAGGTTGATTTAATAACAGGCACTCGAAATACAAGTAACCCTTTTTGAAATTCACTTGTAAACGCTGCGTATCGTTGCAAATACTCTTCTTGTGTTGTACCCTCAATACGGATAGAAAGGTTTAAATCTCGTTCGTCCCACATTGGGGAGTTATGAATAACCTCCTTACCTGGTTGAAGCCTTGATTTGTTTTCTACGAACTCTTTTAGTGGGGGAGGGGTTAGCAGATTTTCTAAAAAACCTACACCCATGCTTATGCCCCAAGTAGTCCAAGCATCTTTCTCGTTTATATATAAATCTCCTGTCATAATATTTTCACTGTTTCGTCCTTATTTACAATTAACTCACCACCTATATTT
>CAMQYB010000181.1 GCA_947039055.1 uncultured Deferribacteraceae bacterium | reverse complement strand
GCAAAGAGAAAGTTATAAGATTGCATGATTATGAGAAAGATTGTGTGATAGAAGAGTTTTATACAGATAATTTACGTGCAGATAAACCTCTTGCAGATTTATCAGAGAAAGTTTTCCATGTAATAAAAGATGAGATTATAGAACTTAAATAATGTTAATATTTTATGAAGTGAATTTGCTGTTTAACATAATTTATTGATAAAAAATAGAGGTAAGAGATGGCTGATGAAAAGTTAGTTAAACATGAGTATGGATTCTATAGCCTAGAAGTAGCTCCAAGTGTTGAAGACATTGAAAAAATATATAGAGATGAATATTATCAAGAATCTGATAAACACACTAAAGCATATAGTAAATCGTATACGCCTGATGAGTTAATCTATTTTAAAAACAGAGCGTTAGTTGCAAGCCGTATATATAGTATGTTCTCAAAAAAAATAGAAGGTAGTGTGCTGGATATTGGATGTGGAGAAGGATTTTTTTCAAAATATTTTCACGACAATGGCTGGAATGTATCGCTATGTGATTTTTCAAAAGACGGGATAAATCGTTTCAATGAAGATCTTATTAAATTTTTTACACAAGGAAATATTTATGATATTTTAGATGAATTAAATAAAAAGGATTCGAAGTATGATTATATAAATTTAGATCAAGTTATTTTTATTGTTAATGATCCGGTATTATTATTACAAAAAGTTAAATCTGTAATGCATAAAGATAGTTTGTTTAGAGTGACTACTGGAAATAATTTCTCAAAGTTCACTAATTTTTTAAAAGACAATAATTTTATTGATGATAAGTATGTTATTTCTACAGATGTTATTAACTACTTTAATTTTGATAATTTAGAAAATACTCTCAAGGAACTAGGTTTTAAAATATTTTTAAAACAAGCAGATTTTCCGATAGAAATGTATCTTGCTAATAATCACTCTAACTACTATAAAAATAATGATATAGGTAAGGGTTCTCATAATGCAAGGGTTTTGATTGATAATCATTTAGTAAAACAAAACGTTGATGAATATATAAAACTTATGGAGTGCAGTGCTAATTTAGATTACGGTAGATTAGCTATGTTTTATGTTACATTATAGTAGGGTTTATTTATGAAAGAAATAAAAGTATCATTAATGCAACCAACTTTTCTTTCATGGCAAGGTTTTTATGAAATGATCAATATATCAGAAAAGTTTGTTTTTCTTGATGACTACCAACTGTCTATCGGGTCTACCCATCTGCGAAATAAGTTATTTACTTTTAGTAGTGATACGGGCTACTATACAATTCCTATACAAAAAAGTAAAAGCTTTAAAAAAAATATTAATGAAGCTTTATTGTTTGAAGATCATACATGGAAAGAGAAGTTTTTGCGTAGACTTACATCAAACTATAGCAAAGCAAAATACTTTAATGAAGTTATGCCGATGGCAGAAAAATGGTTAATGTGTGATTATAAAATCTTGGCTGATATAAATATTGATTTTATAAAACTAGTTTGCACATATCTAAATATAAAGAGAGAGTTTTTATATAGTTCAGATTTTACACAGGAAACAGGTTCAACATCGACTAGATCTAAGAGGGTTTTAGAAATTTTAAATTGGGCAGGTGCGACTACATATATCTGTGCAAACGGCTCTTTTGATTATATGAAAGAAGATGAAGTTTTCCCTGACTGCGAAGTAGAGGTATTATTTCAGAATTTTATCCCAAAACCATACCCACAGACGAACTGTAGTGAGTTTGTTCCTTATCTATCAGTTTTAGATTTGATATTTAATGTATGTCCTCAAGAGTCTGTAGATATAATTATGAGAGGTACAGATAAGTGGCTTAGCTGGAAGGAGAGAAGCAGTTTATAATTTTGATTTTTACTGTGTCATATTTTACCTTTTGTATAAATATAGATGATGATTTTGCACCCATCTAACACTATATAAATCTAAAAGTTACTAACTAACTAGCTAACTAACTAACTAGCTAGCTAATCACAAACTACAACCCTAAGCTCAACACTAATCATAAGCGACTAACCCAAACCGTTAAGCGTATCCCCAAAATATGAATCTTAATTTTAAGGTAATTTAAGTGAACCGTAATTAGTAGAAGTTGGATCAATTAGATCAAGTTTAATATCAAAACAACTCTCAGAACGTGTAGTCTCAAAATTCTCAGTAAGCCATTTTTTCAAACCAAATCAAATCAAATTAAATCAAACTAAACTACCATCACCTTTATTTACATTACCACCATCTTTATTGAAATTACTATCATCTTTATTTACGTTATCATCATCTTTACTTACATTATCATCATCTTTACTTGTATCTAATTGTTCTAATAATTCATCCTCTAAATTAGCTTCATTTACAAGACTTTCTACAACTAAATCGTCTAACTCTTCTGATGCCTCAGTTATTAATTTTTGTTTATAAGCTGTATCAAGTTTTGCAGAATCATCCTGTTCAGCGATATTATTTTTGTTCATAAAGTCAGTAAAACTATCTAACATTTTTTTTAAATCTGCCGGCACTTCAGGTGCTGGATATGCTGGATCAGAGTATAGAACTACATTCGCTCTAAGTGATGAAATGTAATTGTTTCTATCGTTAAGGTTTTCACCGTGTTCATTATAACCGTAACAACCACCCATCAAAAAACTATCACCTATTAATAGCTCATCTTCTTTTCCATATATATGAGATTGTAAGGCGATTATTTCTACAGGAGTTGCATCGCTTGGATTCACTTTATTCACAGTGATTAATTGTGTAAATGGTTCTCCATATTCATCTTGTCCCCGTGCAGACATTATAGGGTTCTCATCAGTAGAGTGTTCAGCGTACCTAATATCAAAAACCATTCTCTTGGTGGTTGATCCTGAGAAAAGTACTCCACTGTTTTCTCCTAAATAAGGAGAATGAGTAGTTCCATAAGGATCACTTCTGATAGTAGGCACAGGTATATTGTAATCGTTCGGATCTACATTTTCAGTAGCGTTGTTTTCGCTATTGTAACTATCCTCTACACCGTTACTGCTTTTAGGGATAGTGTCATAATTTTTAATTGCATTATTATATGCGTTGCCTGTACTTTTACTAATTTTAGTAATATTGCTAAATTGCTGAACAGTATCCATATATTTATTAGCTGTATTACTAGAACCTGCGATCAGACTATTAAAGTCAGTAGCTACATTTTTATTTATGTTAGCTGTGTTGTTAGAACTATTAATTGAGTTATAATAGTTACTATTTTGAATTTTGTTATTTATCATTATTTTGCTTTCTCCTTTCTGTGATGTGAAGCTAAATTATGTTTGGTTATCAATTTAATAGAGTTTAATAATCTGAGTTATAAGTATAATGCATAAAGCAGTATTAAATATAAATCTGATCTTTGGATACACCAAAACATTAATAATTGTTAAAACATTTTTTGTTTGATTCAAAACCTCTAAAATCCTTCACAACATAATCAACTAATCGTTGCTAGTTGTTAGTAATGGATATTAAGAGTCGCTCATGATAAAGGAGTTATATTAATCAAAATACTTAATATAATTTAAAGCATCGGCAAGAACAATCGCCCCGTTGTTATTGAAAATCACTATAGTAATTAGAGTGCATTACTTTTAGTAACGTATATTTAGTAGCAAGAAACATGCCGTAAAAACATAAATAATTGATTATACATATGTATAAACGATGAAAAATTGTACCAAATAAGGAAAATTATTCCTACTTTGAACATTTAAAATACTATTTGTTTTGTAATAAGTGTTGTTAAAGTTATACTTAAACATTATTTTTTTACGATATTTTAGAAAATTAGAATATTTTTTAAAGTTTTATATTTTCAATTTAGAGACTTGTAGATCTATATTTTAAAACTGTTGTTTTACATCTTGTTATTATTGATTTTCAGAAACCATTGATATGAAAGCGTAATAATAATACTGTTTTAAAATCTGACATAATAACAGATAAATAATCATAATAGGAGCAAAAAAGTCTTAATTTGCTTTATAAAATAAGGATTTTATTTTTTCATTGACATCCTGTAAGTATAATATATATTAATTAAAATATATTAAAATATATTAAAATATATTAAAAATGATATATCGCTATTAACATATATTATGGATATACATATAGATATACATATAATTGTTATGAGTATTAAGATA
>CAMQYB010000180.1 GCA_947039055.1 uncultured Deferribacteraceae bacterium | reverse complement strand
TTTACGCACAAGTTGAATCTTACATCTCAGAGTTTGCTGATTTTAATTTAGCAGGACGACCTTTTAAAGTAAGTTTATTACCTTGTCTCTCATATCTTGGCATAAATAGAAAATCGTAATCTGTGTTTTCCAACGCTTTATAAGTTAATATTTGTGTAGCAAGCCCACTTAAAAATTGTTGCTCATCAAAACTTCCAGAAATACTTACAGCATCTCCTAATATCAAATCACTTGCTTCGATATTTACACTAGTCGTGTATACAGGGTTTGTTGCAGTAGTAGCTAAAGACGGCTTAGTTGGAGCTACATAGAATGCACAGCCTGTAAATATCATCGCTGAAAGCACTACCAATAATAGCATTCTTAATTTAACAAATATCGTTCCTCTTATCATAACACAACCCCTCGTATTTTATTACATTAAAGACATCTATATTATATAGATATACATCATTTCATAAATTTAATTAGAACACGAAAAGCTTGTTAATGGTCTATTAATTTATATAATGTAATATAATACTCATTGCCACTATAAAAAGTCAAGTTTTTTCACTCTATAAAAAGAACATTGAAACAGTATTAAAACACTTTCAAAACACCTATCACAATATAAAAACATACAAACACCGATCACATATCTAATAATTTAACATATTTACTGTTATTAATATCTTGAACAATCTGTTTCAGTGTTTGATGGTACACACACTTTATCGTATAATATTTTAAACGAAGTGCAACCCCTGCTAAACCCTGCATCACATGATCGCTTATAAAGTTTTAACGATTTATCGTAATCTTCTGCAATCCCATATCCATATTCATTCATCATACCAAGATTAAAACATGCGGCTCTTGAACCTAAATCACACGCCTTCTCATATAACAAAATAGCTTTAACTAAATCCTTTACAACTGACTTGTCACTTGAATATATCACGCCAAGATTAGTGCATGACTCCATAATATCTTCATCACATGATTGTTCATATAAATTAATTGCTTTCTCAATATCTATAACCACACCTATACCATTATGATAAAAACGTCCAGTATTACCACATGCATCCATTGCTCCACCAGCACAAGCACTCTCGTAGAAATTTAAAGCAACACCATTGTCCTGTATAACGCCCTCTCCTTTCTCATACATTATGCCTAAATTATTACAACTAGCAAAAACATCCTCTAAGCAAGCATTATTAAATAAAGTAAATGCTTTGACATAATCAATTTCTACTCCTCTTCCATCTTGATATATAAGTCCAAGATTGCCACAAGACTCCATTACGCCACCATCGCATGCCTGCTCATATAAACCTATAGCAATATTATAATCTTGCGTAACTCCCTCGCCATACTCATACATAGTTGCTAAATTACCACAACTTATAAGAAAACCTCTATCGCACCCTTTTTTATATAAAGCAAAACTTTTATCATAGTTAAGCTCAACACCTTTTGCACGGTGATATATCGTAGCTAGATTATTGCACCCTTTCGCCATTCCACCAACACACGCCTGCTCATAAAACTTGATCGCTTTAGCATAATTTTGCTTTACGCCCTGTCCTTCTGCATACCTAACGCCTAGGTTAAAACAAGCACCAATCTGCTCATCGGCACATAACTTTTTCTGCATTTTAAATTTGTCTTTATCATTACCTGTTAAACCATATTTTCCTCCACATGATACCATTACTATTGAAAATATAAACAATAACACAATCTTGATGTACTTCATCTTTTTCTCCACAAATAACTATATAACAAAACGTAAAGTAAGTTGTAATAATAAAATATCGAAGTTTCTACTCTCTACTCGCCACTTTAATATATTTACCTAAACCACTTTCTAAAACAGTTTGTAAATATATCATATTTTAAAATTTTAGAAAACAGTAATGTATCGAAACTTTTAAACCTGTAACAAGTTAAATTAATCTAGATTACAGACTCAACCATAACTTAATTTTATCCATAAAAAAACCACCCAATCACTTAGGTGGTTATATATAATTCATATTATAATTTTTCAAATATAATAGATATCTACTTTACAATTTACTGAGCAGGCACAACTGGTACTGGTGCAACTGGTACTGGTGCAACTGGTACTGGTGCAACTGGTACTGGCTGAACAGGAGGCTGAGTTACAGTAATTACAACTGGTTGTGGTGCTGTTGGTACTGGTGCCACAGCTGGCACTGCAGCAGATGGAGCTACTTTATCGCCATTGACCTTAATATCAATTACTATACTCTGAGACGGAGGAACTACTGCTTTTGCAGGTTGTATAACTTCTGTCTCTTCCATTTGTTGTTGACTTTTAATTACTTTCTGTTTTTTAGCTTTAATTACTTTCTGTTTTTTCTCTGCCATAGCATACTCTCTATTATCAACTTTTTTACCAAATTTCATACCAAGCTGTAAGCCGACATAAAAATTCTCTGGATTAGTGTAATAAATTGTATCCAGTTCAAAATCATAAGTAAAATCTGCAGCTATAACAAGAGCTACCGTATTACTAACATATAAAGAGTAATCTATTACACCCTTCACATACGGAGTAACACTATAGTCATAATCAGAAGTTGTTACACCTGTCATCGTTGTAGTTCTGTCTACGCTATTTGGCGTAAATGTTACATCTGTTCTCGCAAATGGAACTTTAACTCCACCACCGATACCGAATGAGAAATTCTTTACATTTAATGTCGGCATCAAACCAATGAAATAATTATGATTTAATAGTGCTTTTCTTGTTTTATCATAACCATAATCATAACCATAACCATAATCATAACTATAATCTTCTTTTTCCAACTGAACACCAAGAGAGTAACCAACATCTATAAACAAAGTGAAACCAGTTTTATTTGAGCTAGCAAATTGATAACCCAATCTAGCTGTTGCACTTCCTTCTGCAATATCGTGAGTGTTGTTGTTATATATTCCAGCATGGTAACCAATAAGTGGTTTGAAAACAAATCCACTTGCTGCAAATACATTGCCACTAAAACAAATAACCATAACAGCAACCATACTTAAACATAATAATCTATTTTTTCCCATAATAATCTCCTAGTTAAACTACATGTAATTAAATATTAACATCATATTATAATTAATACAACACAATTAACAATATTTTACTTTATGTAGTTGTCACGTCTTGACACTATGTTGATATCATTATATTAACAATATTTATTTTTAAGCCTTTGCAAGTTTTTTTATAATTATCACTAAAATAAATTTTCACTTATAAACAGTAAAATAGATCTATCATTATAGAAGTTTTATATACAAAATTACAATCAAATATGGCATAATATTTTATGAGTAGAAATAAATTATTATTAACATCTTTTGTTTTAGGTATACTTTATGCCGTGTTCTTAACTTTTTTTATGATACAATTTTTTTATGGATCAGAGGGTATTGTGTAAGAAGTCACTTAAGCAGGTAAATTTTATATGTTACGCCCTTATTATATAATAGTATGTTTTGCTGTGCTATTTAATGGACTTGGATGGATATTAAATAATAGGTTTTTAGCTTTAATCGATGGACTTGTACACACTTTCGCTATGTTACTTTTTCAGCAATACATTTCCTTCCTAATAATACAAGCTACTTTGTCATATATAGCATTTATAAAAATGAGAAAACAATCTATCAACTAACCAAGCACTGTTTTAGAAATAAACATAGCTAAGAAATTTTTAAATTTTGCAAGAATGTACGTAGTAGATTTTGTAAGAATGGTAAGTCGTAAATTTTGGAAGTAATAGATGTGTACAAATAGTTGTTAGGTTGTATAAGTAGTTGATTTAGAGTTAGTTATAAATACTATTTTTTTATGAATAAAAAATTATACCGAAGAGGGGACTCGAACCCCTACACCATTGCTGGCGGTGGATTTTGAGTCCACAGCGTCTACCATTCCGCCACTTCGGCAAGTGTTTTTATGCGTTTATAATCTAACTAAATTTCTAGCCGTAAAACATATATCAGATAGACTAATAAATAACAAGCTAGTTTCAGATCAGATAGCTAACTATAATCATATATTATCACCCATTTGTCAATACTCTAAAAAATCTTTAGAGCATCTATCATGAGTACGGTTGCTAAAAGATGTAAACCGTCTTCAATACAAATACCGATATATGTTGAATTACTAGATCAATATAACACCTATG
>CAMQYB010000179.1 GCA_947039055.1 uncultured Deferribacteraceae bacterium | reverse complement strand
AATTATTAAATATACCTTGCCAACATCTGCTAGTTTCGCACTAGAAAATATGACAAGGTATAAAATATTAATACTGTAACTCTCTATAAATTAATTTTTAATAGAACTCTCTAGCCTTCATACGGGAATTTAGGAGACATTAATTTAAATGTGAAATCTGCTAAATCTACGATCCCAACTGTTTCACTACTATCGTACAGATCAAGTAAAAAACCTGCCATCTGTTCGCTTGTGTGATATCTACTAAAATTTTTATCATAGTCGTATACTTCAGCATTTGTCGCAACCGCTCCAAACTCAGTTTGAGTTGCAGCAGGTGCTAATACTTTAGCTTGTAGTTTTGATTTATCAGCCTGTAGCTCTCTTGCAAGCCCCTCTGTAAATGCACTAACATAAAACTTAGTCGCACTATAAGCAACTACTCCACCAACAACAATATACCCAGCACCTGATGAAACATTTATAAGTTGAGCACCATCAATATCTTTATAATCTTTCACATAAAGTGATGATAAAATAGTCAACGCTTCAATATTTACACGCAACATAGTTGATGTCATTTCTATACTCTGTTCTGCAACAGTTCCATAATTTCCTAACCCTGCATTATTAACCCATGTATCTATATGATAAGTTTTTAGACTCTCATAAAGCTTGTATACATTTTCCATAACTGATAAATCTGCCGATTTTATCACTACATCAATAGACGGTGAAATTTTTAGTATTTCTTCTTTTAGTTGCTCTAAATTTTCTTTACGTCTAGCTATAATAATTAAATTTTTATGACGTCCAGCGAATGCTTTTGCAGCATCATATCCGATACCAGAACTTGCTCCCGTAATCGCAACATAGCTATTTTTTGTTCCTTCTTTTTCCATTTCTAAAACCTCCTAAAGTTTGTGTGTAATACACTACAACCTAGAGTCATCGCTAGGTCAAGCATTATTTTGAAAATTCAATAAATGATCTACTCTAAATGAGCTAATCTATAAATGAGTTTTAAACTCCTACAAGTTTTAAAATACACTTTACGCTATTATTAAAACTTAAATCTAATCACTAGAAATTATACGCTTTGTACACGTTCAAACTCTCTCCTACTTGTAAATCATATCAATCACATGTAAATATAATTAATAAATATTTAACACAATATTATATGTATTTATAATGCATATATATTAATATCTAAGCCGTATTCAAATAATTAAAAAGTATCTCTACCTATATCTCCTACAACTTAATAAAACTAAATCATATAAATATCATTATATTATAATTAATATCTGCTTATCATATTATCTTTTAATACACTGTACCTAAGTTGCATAAAAACGTAATTTATGTTAATATAATTGAGTTCTTTAACTGATTATAGGCATCATGAAATATTAAATACTAAGTAGTCGTATTGTAGGAGAAGAGATGATAAAAAGAGCGTATATTAAACATATAGCTTCTCACTATCCTGAAAAAATTGTGTATAATGATCCAAATGGAAGATTAACATCGAAAATCGGTGTCTACTCATATCATTACGCTAGAGAAGATGAGTGTGCTTCAGATCTAGGTGTGCTAGCTGCTGAAAAATTATTTGAACAATATAATATAGATAGAGATTCCATCGATGGAATTATCCTTTGTACTCAAGCAGCCGACTATGTTATGCCATCAACAGCTTGCGTTATGCAGGGAAGATTAAAACTTCGTGATGATACTTTTGCATTTGATATTACTCAAGGTTGTGCAGGATATGCATATAGTCTATCTATTGCTAAAGGATTTATTGAGACAGGAATGGCTAATAATATCCTAGTTATCAATGCTGACACATTAAGTAAAATTGTTCATCAAGGCGATATGCGTACAAAACCTATTTTTGGCGATTCTGCTGCTGCAACATTAATATCTGGGAAATACTCAAGAAGAGAGTTTTTAAGCAATTTTAAATTCGGTACAAACGGTAAAGATTATCATAAAATAATTATCCACTACGGTGGTGCAAGAATGAAACACACAGATAGAGAGTTAGCATATACTGATATCTACGATCAATTCGGGAACGCTCGAAACGATGCTCATATATATATGGACGGAAAATCTGTTATGCAGTTCACTCAAAAAGTTATACCTATAATGATGCATGAAATATTAGATAACGCAAGATTAAATATAAGCGATATAGATAATTTTATATTTCATCAAGCTAACAAGATGATGCTTGATGACATACAAAAAGCATGTAAAATACCAGATGATGGCAGATACTGGAATGACATTTCTGATATAGGTAATACAACTCATGCATCAATTCCTAACGCTATAAACAGGATGCAAAAAAAAGATATAAAACTTGGACAGAGAGCCTTATTGATGGGCTTCGGTGTTGGGCTTTCTTGGTCAGGTTGTATCGCTGATCTATCTATGGTTGATAACGAAGAGTAACCGTAACCACCCTCTCTCCTCTTCTTGTATTAAAAATCATAATCTCACAATCCACACATATTGATTAGCTATACAACACATATACATAATTGATAATTAACTCAAATCACATACATCAATTAGTTACTATATATAAATAAAAACATTATCAATATATGAAATTTACATATATTGATCAAGACCTAATAAAGAATATTTGCAAGGAGCAGTTATGAAAAAAATTCTTATGTTTTTAGTGTTACTATCTATGATAGTCGCTTGTCAAACAGATAATTCAAGTGGAGATGGTAATCCAATTATACCTATCGTACCAACTGATTTTTACTTAGGTGATGGCTTTACTATTGATAGTATCGACGGCAAATCATTTATAAGCAGTGATAAATCTCTAACTTACACAGTAGATAAAATAACTCACATCGGCAAAACAGTTGCAAATATAAAAGCTGAATTAAAAACTGCAATAGAAACTGTGCTTAATAAAAATACTGATATAACTTATACGTTAGGCGAACCAACATCAACACCTGCAACAATAGGATTTGGTGTAGAATTAAATATTAAATTTCCTGTAACGATCAACGAAAACAGTATCGACACAAAAGGCGAATACTCTTTTACGATAAGTTTTAAGGACGATATCCTCCCATGGGACGGAACAAGCATGGTGATCCCTGAAATATCAACTGATAACAATTATTATCTTATAGATAACGCATCTAACTTAGCTTGGCTATCAGGTAAAACAGTTGATAAGAATATTAGATTTACTAATGATATAAATATGGCGAACAAATCTTTTAAAGGTATAAAAGAGTTTAGTGGTATTTTTGATGGCGATAATTATACTGTAAAAAATCTAAATATAGATAAATCATCATCTACCGATACATTCGCATTAATTGAAAAAATTACAGGTGATAGTACAATAAAATATCTTACACTTAATACGGGAAAAGTTACTGGTGCAAACGATACCAATATTAACAGTGATAATATAAGTGCATTTATCGGATCTATTACTGGAACAACTGAGAATAAAATTAAAATTAAAATTGATAACTCAACCACCAATCTAGGCTTAACATCTAACAATAGCAATAACGAAGCAAGCGTTTATATCGGTGGTTTTATCGCACATATAAGGTATGCAGATATATCTATAACAAACTCAAAAAACTTAGGAAGTATAAACAATCCTAATGATGGAGATGCTATTTACGCAGGTGGGATTATAGGATATTCAGTTGATAACAGTATGATAGATATCTCAGGTTCATCTAATCAAGGTGACATAACTGTTACGGCTATAGCCATTTATGCAGGCGGACTTATCGGTAGTAATATTGGTGATAATAGTGGTAACATCTCTATAATAAACACCTATAACTCAGGCGATATATCCGCAACTAGAACTACTGGTACTACTACTGATAAAACTTATTCAGGTGGACTTATAGGAAAAAATGATAGTCACCCACTTACAATAAAAACATCGTATAACTATGCAGATATCGCTGGTACAGATTATGGAGCGATTATAGGTATTACCACACCAGCTGGCACTTATGAGAACAATTTCTGGTATATACCACCATTTGGAAGCTTACCTGATACTCAAACTGGAGCAGAAAAACTTACTGTTGAACAGTTTAAGTTGGCGAAAACTTTTACTGATAAAAATTGGGATTTTATAAATACATGGGAGATTTTACCTGAAGGTTTATACCCTACTCTTAAAACAAATCCTAATCCCTAATTTTGTAATGTAGTAGTAA
>CAMQYB010000178.1 GCA_947039055.1 uncultured Deferribacteraceae bacterium | reverse complement strand
AAACAACCACACCAAGTCAAACAACCACACTTACCGATCAATCGCACTTACCAAATAATCTAAAACTAGTCAGTAGTTTGGCTTTTCATTGTGAGCGAAACCCTGCCTCTATTCTTGTCAATCTCTAAAACTCTAACCTTAACATTATCGCCAACTTTAACAACTTCAGATGGACTTTTTATAAATTTATCAGCTAGTTGTGATAGATGAATTAAACCATCATTTTTAAGCCCAACATCAACAAATGCACCAAAATCAACTATGTTCGTAATCTTGCCGTTGAGCCTACTTCCGATCTCAATATCTTCAAGTGATATTATCCCGTTCTTGAAAATTATCGGATCAACATTGTCTCTAATATCTCTATCTGGTTTCTCTAAGTTCGCTATAATATCATCAAATGTAAACGCACCTATACCTAGCTCATTTAAAATTTCTTCTTTCTTAACATCTTTTAATTTCAATCTAATCATATTTGCGTTATCAATATCTATACCTAATCTATTTAAAAGTTTATATGTGGCTTCATAGCTTTCTGGGTGGATAAATATTTTATCAAGTTTCTCTTCACCGTCATATATTTTTAAAAATCCTGCACATTGACGATAGATAGATTCTCCAAGTCCAGGGATATCAAGCAGTTCTGAACGTTTTGTAAATCTACCTTTCTTCTCTCTAAACTTTATAATATTTTCAGCTATATTGGCGTTCAGTCCAGCGATATATTTTAATAGAGATACCGATGCAGTATTTAGATTAACACCAACAGAGTTTACAACCGTCTCAACAACTGTCTTTAATGATTTATCTAATTTCTTAGCAGACACATCATGTTGATACATTCCAACACCTATCGATTTTGGCTCAATTTTTACAAGTTCAGATAACGGATCAATAACTCTTCTTGCAATAGATACTGCTCCACGAAAAGTTAAGTCAATATCTGGAAATTCAGCTTTCGCAATCTCACTTGCAGAATACACAGATGCACCAGCTTCATTAACAATCGTGTAATCAATCGCCAAGCTTTCTTCACTTATTACTTTTGCTACAAATTCTTCCGTCTCTCTTGATGCTGTTCCGTTTCCGATAGCTATTGTGTTTAGGTTATATTTTTTGACAGTGCTTACAATAACATCTCTACTGCCTTCATAGTTCGATACAGGTTGAGTAGGGTAGATCACTCCGTAACTTAACAGTTTTCCTGTATCATCAATCGCAGCATATTTGCAACCAGTTCTAAATGCAGGATCAATTCCTAATATTCTTCTACCTTTAATAGTAGGAGTAAGTAGTAGTGCTGCAAGATTTTCAGAGAACACATTGATCGCTCTAAGTTCAGCATTCGATTTTAATTCTGATCGTAATTCTAGTTCGATTGATGGAGATAGAAATGATTTATAAGCTCTTGATATCGCTCTTTCAACATGTTCATTCTGTACATATGTTGTATTATATAGTATTGCAGATATTGCATTGATAGCCAGCTCATCATCTATTTCTATTTTAACTTTTAGAGCGTTCTCTTTCTCACCTCTAAAGATCGCTAAAATTCTATGAGGAGGAATGATCGCTACTTTTTGATCGAACTCGTAATAGTTTTCATAACTGCTTCTCTCTTCTTTTGTATCAGAATGTTTTTTAGATGAGATCACAGCTGTCTCGAAATATAACTCTCTTAATCTGTTTTTAACGGTAATGGTGTGAGAGATATCTTCGGTTAAAATATCTCTAGCCATATCGATAGCAGTTTTAATGTCTACTACAACATCGTTAATATATTTGGTAGCTTCATCGTCTATATACGATAGATCAGCTGTTGATTTTATATATATAGCAAGAGGTTCAACCCCTGCTTCTTTTGCCACATCTGCTTTAGTTTTACGTTTAGATTTATAAGGTGCATAGATATCATCAAGCTCAGTTAATGTTTTAGCGTTGATTATAGTTTTCTTTAACGTGTCAGTTAATTTACCTTTCTCATCGATATTTTTTATAATATCATCTTTTCTTTTTTGAAGACTAACAAGATATTCATATCGTTCAATAACATCTCGTATAACAGTTTCATCCATAGCTCCCGTCATCTCTTTTCTATATCTTGCGATGAATGGTACTGTATTTCCTTCTTCATGGAGTTTAATCAAGTTATCCATGTCTTGATTTTTTCTATTAAATTCTTTTACTAATATCTCATTAATGTTTGTCATTTAGCTGCCTTTATTTTGAATAATAAAAAATAGCAGAAAATATCAATATACGATACCTTCTGCTATAAATATATGAAAAATTCTAATTACTTATTATCTTTGCCAAGAATTGCTTTTATTAAATCAATAGGGAATGGTATAATCGTTGAAGAACCACTTTTTGAACCTATTTCAGATAAAGTTTGTAGATAACGTAACTGTAATGTTGCAGGGTTTTTATCCATTATTTTAGATGCTTCAGCTAATTTAGTAGAAGCTTCAAACTCACCTTCAGCTGCGATAACTCTAGCTCTTCTTTCTCTTTCAGCTTCAGCTTGACGACTCATAGCTTTTTGCATTTCAAGAGGTAGATCTATATGTTTGATCTCAACAGCAGAGATTTTTACACCCCATGGATCAGTTTGTTTATCAATAACTGTTTGCATTTCCATATTGATTTTATCCCTTTGAGATAAGATATCATCTAACTCAAATTGACCTATAATACTACGCAATGTAGTCTGAGAAATTTGACTTGTTGCGTATTCAACATTCTCAACTTCAAGAATAGATTTCTCAGGAGTGATTATTCTAAAGTACACAACAGCGTTAACTTTAAGCGATACGTTATCTTTAGTGATAATATCTTGTGGAGGCACGTCCATAACGATAGTTCTCATATTTACACGAACCATTTTCTCGATAAACGGGATAAGGATAATTAGTCCAGGCCCTCTAATACCGACATATCTACCAAGTCTAAAAACAACGGCTCTTTCGAATTCGTTTAAAATTCTAACCATTTTAAGAAATACAATCCCGATACCTATAACTATAAAAACTGTAGTTATCATTGACGGGTTGATAATTTGAAGTGTATTCATGATTTTCTCCCATAAAATTATATTGATCCCTACATTAACATAGTCACCTTTAAAATGCAAGAGAGTTATCAAGGGTTTCTAGTATCTAAAATTATATTTGATGTTGATTTTATTGAATATATTCACCATAATACTATTCGCTTATATAATAGTTGGAGTAGAGTTTATGAATATTAAAAGTATGACTGGTTTTGGTAAGTATAATTTATTGTCGGATGATATGGAGGTAACAATTACGATTAGAACTATTAATAGTAAGTATTGTGATATCTCTCTTAAAACGCCTAGGACGTTACAAGATAATGATCTTAAATATAGAAAAATTATTCAAGATAAACTTAAACGTGGAAAGGTTGATGTACGCATCGAACTAGAACTGAAAAAGACTGAACGTTTACCAGAGCTTAATACCGATCTACTAAAAAAATATAAAGAGCTTATGTATACATTAAAATCAGAGGCTAATATATCAAGTGAAGTTCAGTTACAAGATTATCTTAAACTTCCTGATTTGATATCATTCAAATACGATGAAACAGCTACCGAACATATCGAGCCTATTATCGAAGAGTCTCTACTTAAAGCGATTGATGATATCAACATTATGCGTGTATCAGAGGGTAATATTTTGATAGCAGACGTAATCAATAGATTAGATAAAATCGCTGAACTAACTTTAAATATTGAAGGTAGTAAAGAGGATGTTTATCAATTATGGATGGATAGATTGAAATCTAAAATGGACATGTTTAAATTAGAAAATATATCTGAAGATAGAATTATTCAAGAAGCAGTTATCCATAGTGAGAAAGCAGATATCACAGAAGAAATTGTAAGAATTCACTCTCATATCACACAATTCAAAAACATCATCGAGACAGAAGAAGAGGTCGGTAAGAAGTTAGATTTCCTAACTATAGAACTTAATAGAGAGTTTAACACGATCGCCTCAAAATCTACAAAATCATCTATTATCACATTTGTGATAGATGCGAAATCTCAGATTGATAAAGTCAAAGAACAGATACAAAATCTTATATAATCTTAGCTGAGATATGTTAAGAAATTATATACATAAGTTTGTTAATATTTTAGATACGTGAACGAGTCTAATAGGTTTAACGTGCTAAGAAATAAGTAATATAAATTCGTTAAT
>CAMQYB010000177.1 GCA_947039055.1 uncultured Deferribacteraceae bacterium | reverse complement strand
AACTTGGTTATGAATTAGTTAAGTTGGCGTATATTTAGATTTGGCAAACTTGGTTGTGAATTAAGTTTGGTTGAGTTTAGTATGTTTTCATTTCACGAGCTTATGTATATTTTAAGTTTGTGTATATTTTGATATATTTAAATTTGGCGAACATGGTTATGAATTAAGTTTAGTTGAATTTAATTTTGTTTTAATTTAGTAAAAGTATTATTATTTATTTTATGTGTAGTAATATTTTTAATTTATCGAGGATTTTATGAGTGATGAAAAAATAGATGACATTTCTTGTTCATTTTGTGGCAGAGGCAAAGAAGAGGTTGACAGATTAGTATCTGGAATAGACTCATCATGTATATGTAACCACTGTATAACATTATGTAACGAGGCTTTAGAAGAGGAAGGAAGTTATACTCAAGACGAAGAGATAATGAAACTTCCAACACCAGACAAGTTGCATAAAAAGTTAGATGAATATGTAATCGGTCAACATAGTGCAAAGAAGATATTATCTGTTGCTGTATACAATCATTATAAAAGGGTTTTATACTCAAGCAAGAGTGATATAGAGTTAGAGAAGAGTAATATTTTAATTGTAGGTCCAACGGGTACTGGTAAAACTTTACTTGCAAGAACTCTTGCGAAACTATTAAATGTTCCGTTTGCGATATCTGACGCTACAACATTAACTGAAGCTGGATATGTCGGTGAAGATGTAGAGAATGTTGTATTAAAACTTGTACAGAACGCTGATTACGATATTGAGCGAGCACAGAAAGGTATAATTTTTATCGATGAAATTGATAAAGTAGCGAAAAAGGGAGACTCTCCATCTATAACACGAGATGTGTCAGGAGAGGGAGTTCAACAAGCGTTACTAAAAATAATAGAAGGCACAGTTGCTTCAATTCCTCAACAAGGTGGAAGAAAGCATCCACATCAAGAGTATCTACAAGTTGACACGACGGATATATTATTTATCTGTGGTGGAGCATTTGATGGGATTGATGAGATAATAAAACGTAGAACTGGCAAGAAAACTTTAGGTTTTGGAACAGTAGTAGAGTTAGATCCAGATGAAAAGCCTATGGTTAATGTTGGTACAAAAAGATTTGATCTATTACAACAAGCAGAGCCAGATGATTTTGTTAAATACGGTTTAATTCCAGAATTTGTAGGAAGATTACCGATCGCTGCACCACTTGAAGAGCTTGATGAAGAGGCGTTAGTAAGAATATTAACTGAGCCTAAGAACTCATTAATTAAACAGTATGAAAAAATGTTATCGTTTGATAAGGTTAAATTAACATTCACACAAAGTGCGTTAGTTGCTATTGCGAAATTATCTGTTAAGCGTAAAACTGGAGCTAGAGGGCTTAGAGCTATTTTAGAATCAGTTATGCTTGATGTTATGTATAAGCTTCCATCTATGAAAGATGTGAAAGAGTGTATCATAAACAAAGATGTAATTACAGGTAAAGCAGAGGCTATAACATTAGATAAGTTATCAGAAGATAGCACTGAAAATTTTGATAGTAACGATGGAATATCGACTAATGAAGAAAGCACAGATGAATTGAATTTGAGACGGAGTAGCTAGATTTGAAACCTAATAAGATAGAACAATATACAGTGATCCCATTACGGGATGTAGTTGTATTTCCATATATGATTGTCCCTATATTTGTTGGCAGACCTAGATCGGTTAAAGCATTACAGATAGCAGAGTCAACAGATAAAAAGTTGTTTTTAGCATTACAAAAGAATTCAACAACAGAAGATCCTACAATTGACGATATTTATGAAATAGGTATTGTGGCATCAATTCTTCAGATATTAAAACTTCCAGATGGAACGGTTAAAGTTTTAGTTGAAGGAATAAAACGTGCTAAATTGGTTAAATTATCTTTAAAAGATGAGTCATATTTTGCTGATGTAGAAGCTGTTACAGAGAGTGTTTTTGAAGGCAACAGCGAGTTAGTTTTGCGTCTTGCTTTACTAAAATCTTTTGAAGAGTATGTTACGTACACTAAAAAAGTTACACCAGAAGTTTTTCAAAATATGGTAAGTACAGAAGATACAGTTAAGCTATCTTATATGATATCGGCTAATTTATCTATAAAGATTGATGATTTACAGTTGATCCTTGATAGTGATTCTGTAGCGTTAAGAGTAGAGAAAATAATTGAACTTATCCAAATAGAGTTAGAACTTTTAAAACTAGAAGATAAGATTAAAAATCAAGTTAAAGCACAGATGGCTAAATCTCAAAGAGAGTATTTTCTTAATGAGCAGATGAAAGCTATAAATAAAGAGATGGGTAGAGAAGATGATTTCAAGGCTGACATCGATGAGATTGAGCTTAAATTAAAATCATTAGATTTGCCAGATGCAGTACGAGATAAAGCTGATAGAGAGTTAAAAAAGATGCGTTTAATGCCGCCGATGTCTGCAGAGACAACGGTTGTTCGTAACTATCTTGATTGGCTAGCATCACTTCCTTGGGGTATTAAAACTGAAGATTCAATAGATATGGCAGAAGCTGAGGCTATATTAAATAGAGACCATTACGGACTTGATAAACCTAAAGAGAGAATTTTAGAATTTTTAGCAGTCCGTAAAATATCTAAGGATTTAAAAGGATCGATACTATGTTTTGTAGGTCCTCCAGGTGTTGGTAAAACATCTTTAGCTAGATCAATTGCAGACTCAATGGGCAGAAAGTTTGTTAGAGTTTCAATGGGTGGAGTTAGAGATGAAGCTGAAATAAGAGGACACAGAAAAACATATATTGGTGCGTTACCAGGTAAAATTATTCAATCTATGAAAAAAGCAGGAAGTATGAATCCAGTATTTTTATTAGATGAAGTAGATAAAATAGGTTCAGATTTTAGAGGTGATCCGTCATCAGCATTACTAGAAACATTAGACCCAGAACAGAACGCTACGTTTATAGATCATTATATGGAAGTAGATTTTGATCTATCAAAAGTATTTTTTATAACAACAGCGAACTCACTTGAAACGATACCAGGACCTCTACTTGACAGAATGGAAATCATCAGAATTCCAGGATATACTGAGCAAGAGAAATTAAATATAGCAAGATCGTTTCTACTTGACAAACAACTGAAAGAACATTCAATGACTAGTAAAACTATTGATATAACTGATGATGCGTTGTTAGAAATCATTAGATATTATACGAAAGAGTCAGGTGTAAGAAGTTTAGAGAGAGAGATTGCATCGGTAATCAGAAAGTGTATCAGAAGACTTGTTAGCAACAGTAGGTTAAAGAAACTTCAAGTTAAAGGCAAGATGATCGAGGATTATTTAGGTGTTAGAAAGTATCGTTCAGGATCAGTATATGAGGACAAAGAAGTTGGTGTTGCAACTGGTTTAGCTTGGACATCATACGGTGGCGATCTTCTTCAGATAGAGGTTGCATTGTTTGAAGGTAGCGGAAAATTAATGGTAACAGGACATCTTGGTGATGTTATGCAAGAGTCATCAAAGATTGCATTATCGGTTGTGAAATCGGTTGCAGCTAAGATGGGCGTTCCGTCGTATAAATTTAAAGAGTTCGATATCCATCTTCATGTTCCAGAGGGAGCAGTACCAAAAGATGGGCCATCAGCTGGTATAACTATGGCATCGGCGATATTATCAGCAATGTCAGATCGTCCACTTAATTGCAAGATTGCAATGACAGGTGAGATCACGTTACGTGGTAAAGTATTAGAGATCGGTGGCTTAAAAGAGAAAGCGTTAGCTGCACATAGAGCTGGGTTAAAAGAAGTTATAGCACCAATCGACAATAAAAAAGACTTGACTGAAATACCTGAAGACGTTAGATTGGACATGAATTTTCATTTCGTTTCAACGTTTGAAGAAGTTGTCAAACTGGTTATGAAATAGTTTTACAGTTATCAGTTGGGCTAGGTTAGGCGAGTGGGCTAGGTTTGCGAATTGGGCTAGGTTAGGCAATTGGGCTAAGTTTGCAGAAGCGTAAACATCGTCGCCGAGCGATTGAGCAGTTGTGCTAAGGTTTGCAAAAGTGTAAACATCGTCGCAACACAGTTGGGCTAAGTTTACAAAAGTATAAACATTGTCGCCGAGTGATTGAACAGTTGTGCTAGGGTTTGTAAAAGTGTAAACATCGTCTCAACACAGTTGTGCAAGTTTACAAAAGTATAAACATTGTCGCCGAGTGATTGAACAGTTGGGCTAGGTTTTGCAACAGTATAAACATTGTCGCCGAGCGATTGGACAGTTGTGCAAGTTTGCA
>CAMQYB010000176.1 GCA_947039055.1 uncultured Deferribacteraceae bacterium | reverse complement strand
CTGTGTTGTATATATTTAAACCTAGTACAAAAAATTGCAGATAAAATACCTTACGATATAAGAGAATGTTATGTTGATTAATAGACCCCTAGTTACAGTTTTTTCAGTTTTCGTATCATTATTTCTAACCACATCATATACATATGCGTTAGATACAGATAATTCTTCAAAACCTACTATAAGTGAAAATGAGATGTCGCTACTTTATTTAAAAGTTGTCAATCTTGAAGCTGAAGGAAAGTATGAAGAGGCGATAAAAATACTTGATGAGATGTTGAAAGTAACAGAAAATTCTACATTTTATGAAAAATATATCTATATGTTAATTTATTTAAATGATATAGATAAATCTTTAGAGATGTCATTAAAAGCAAATAAATTATATCCAGATGACATTATATTTATAAAATTCTTAGCTCAGATATATGAGTTTAAAGAAGATTATGCAAAAAGCGTCAAATATCTTGATCTCCTTATAAAAAAATCAGATACAAATATCGATTATGTTTTCATTAAAGCTTCAATACTTGTCAAAATGGGACAGAAAAACATAGCGCTTAAAGAGTTTAATAAGCTTATCGCTATGGGTAATAGTAAGTCTGAATACTATGTTAATCGTGGTAATCTTCATCAAGATATGGGTAACATCAAGTTAGCTATAGCTGATTATAAGCAAGCTGTTGATATTGATCGCAATATGTTAGCACTGCTTAGATTGTCAGATATTTATCTTAAAGAGAATAATAAAGAAGAGTCTAAAAAATATCTAGAGATGATCGTGGGTAGCAATGAAACGATGGTTCTTCCTGAAATAAAATTAGGTGAAATTTATCTTGAGGATAAAGATTATCAGAAAGCTGTAGAGTTATATAAAAATTTCGCTAAAAAAATGGACGGAAAAGATAAAGTATCTGTACTGAAATATCTTGGTAATATTCAAGTTTCTATGGAAGATTATGATAACGCTTCTATAACATTTGAAGAGATATTAATGTTAGCACCTGAAGATTCGTTAAACTATTATTCAGCAGGATATCTAAATGAGCTTGCGGGCAAATACGATAAAGCGTTACTTATATATAATGATGCTCTTAAACTGCAACCGAATTTCGCATCAATTATTAAACGAGTATCTGTTATATATCTTTTAGATAACGAGTCTGAAAAATCTTTAGAAGTGTTAGCAAATATAGATGAACTTGAAAGAGATGTTGATTATTATCGTCTAATTGCAGAGTCGTACATGCAAGAAAAGAATAGTAAAAAAGCAGTAATCGCATTAAATGAGGGTTTAAAATCTAACCCTACATCAGATGAGATACTCTACTCATTAGCTATAGCGTATGATAAGTTAAATAAGAGAGAAGAGTCTGTAGTAAGCATTAAAAAGGCGTATGAGTTATCTCCTGATAATCCTATATATCAGAACTTTTTAGGTTACATGTATGTTCTTGATAAAATTAATTTAGATGAGGCTATCGTTCTTATAACAAGTGCTTTAGAGAAAGATCCTGATAATGCAGCATACCTAGATAGTTTAGGTTGGGCATATTTTATGAAGAAGAAATATAAAAAAGCATATAGCTACATAGAGCGAGCAGTAAAGCTTGCACCTGAAGAGAAGGAGATAGTTGATCATCTTGAAGAGATTAAAAAGAAACTTAAAATTAAGTAATTGTTTTAAGTTAATATTTGTATCGCTTTTTGTATCAATCGTTTCTATCGGTTGTGCATCAAAGATGCGTATTAGTGATATAGATATTGTGGATAATGTCTCTTTAAATTTATATGATAACGACACGGTTTTCTTTGATAAGTATACAGGAAAAGCTACTGTTTCATTTGTGAATTTCGGTGATATGTCATCATTTACGGCGTTAGTTAAGAAAGATAGTAGTAATAATCTAAAATTAAATATATTAGGTGTTTTCAATACGGTTGTTGCAGATATAACTTATAGAGATGGTTATTTATCAGCAAGTTCTAGGGGCGAGAATATAGCTAATAATATTTTGAATGTAGTAACAGAAGAGCAGATGTCGGATATCGTTAGATATATGAATACCGAGTATATGTTATCGACAAAAAGTTACGAAAGTTTTTATTCAGATGATATCGGTTTAGTTCATAAATCTACCTATAGGGATTTATACAGCATTGTGAGTTACTATTATTCATCAACAGGAGTTCCAAGAACGATTATTTTATCGGATGGACATAGGGATATATCAATTAAGTTTTTAAATGGTAAAGGATGGAGTTCATCAAAGTGAGTTCAATATCAGCAAAAAGTTATGCAAAGATAAATCTATTTCTTTATATAACTAGTAAACGACAAGATGGTTTCCACGATATATACACACTTTTTCTACCTATTGATATTCACGATATTTTAACCATTAAACGAGCTTTAAATTTAGAGTTTAGATCAAACAACAGCACACTTCAATTAAATGATGACAATATAATAATCAAGACAGACACAATATTACGTAATGAGTATGGATTAGATATAAATTATAGTATATACTTAGATAAACATATTCCGATAGGTGCAGGATTAGGTGGAGGCAGTTCAAACGCTGCAACGTATCTTAAACTTGTAAATACGGATAGTTCTTTAAATCTTACTGATGAGCAGATGGTATCCATAATGGAGAGAGTCGGTTCAGACACGGTATTTTTCCTTGATCCTAAGCCTAAATTAGGTTATGGCAGGGGGGAGATTTTAGAGAAAATAGAGTTAAAAGTGGAGTTATTTCTGCTTATAATAAACCCTAATATATTTATATCGACGAAAGAAGTTTACTGTAGTAACACATTACAGTTGACGGATTTTAAAACAATAGATATTATTAAGGAAAGTTGTATATCAAGCTATAGTGAGATATTACAATTAATGCATAATGATCTTGAAAGAGTTGTGTTACCGATGAATTCGATAATAAGCGATATTATTGAGAAGTTGAACGGATACGATATGAATTCTAAAGCATTGATGAGTGGTTCAGGTTCGACAATTTTCTCAGTTTATGAGTCGAGCAAGAAGCGAGATGAGGCGGTATCTTTTATATCTAGTATATATCCAGATTTTTATATTAAAGAAGCGTCTATTATTTTAGAGTAGTTTAAGTTAGCTCTTATGTTGTTAAGTTAGGTTTATTTTTAACGTTAATATAGTTTATGATTATGGTGTTTATACATGATGATTAATATTAAATAGATGGAGCGATGTTATGGACTTTTTAGTCTTTTCAGGCAGTGCCAATAAGGCATTAGCAGAAGGAATAGCAACAAGATTAGGAATTAGACTTGGTGCTTGTACGGTAGGTAAATTTTCAGACGGCGAAATTATGGTTCGTATCAATGAATCAGTACGTGGTAGAGATGTTTTTGTAGTTCAACCGACTTCGTTTCCAACAGATACCAATCTAATGGAATTAATGATCATGACAGATGCGTTAAAGAGAGCATCAGCAAATTCAATAACAGCAGTTATCCCATACTTTGGTTACAGCAGACAAGATCGTGCAACAGAGCCAAGAGTTCCAATCACAGCAAAATTAATAGCAGATTTATTAACCCGTAGTGGAATAAATAGATTAGTTACAATGGATCTTCATGCAGGTCAGATACAAGGTTTTTTCGATATTCCTGTTGATAACTTATATGCGTTACCGGTATTTACATCTCATCTAAAAGGCTTAAATTTTTGTGCAGATAATACGGTTATTGTATCACCTGACGCAGGTGGAGTTGCAAGAGCTAGAATTTATGCTAAAAATGTTGGCGTCCCTTTAGCGATTGTTGATAAACGTAGATCAGCACCGAACCAATCTAAGGCTATGAATGTGATCGGCGATGTTGAAGGTAAGACGGCGATATTGGTTGATGATATGATTGATACTGCAGGAACATTAACAGAGGCTGCAAAAGCGTTAAAAGAGATGGGTGGAGCAAAAGCAGTTTACGCTATGGCAACACACGGAATATTATCAGGACCAGCGATTGAGAGAATTGTTAATAGTAGCATAGAGAAAGTTATTATAACTGATACGATAGATAACTCTAAGGTAGCAGGTATAAGTAAGATAGAGATTTTATCTGTTGCAGATATTTTATCTATGTCGATAGAGCGTATACATTTAAAAGAGAGTATCTCTTCTTTATTTTTAAATAACGAAAGTTAATTAGAGAACTGTACAGATGTTAATAATTGGGCTAGGCAATCCAGGTGATGAGCATAAAATAATTTGTCACAATATAGGTTTTTAAATGTTAATAGTAGG
>CAMQYB010000175.1 GCA_947039055.1 uncultured Deferribacteraceae bacterium | reverse complement strand
AATCTGATCAGTGTTACGCCAAAAAGTATTATCAAGCATGCTATTAAACGGCGTATGCCTGAGCTTTCTTTGAAGAAAAATACACCTATAATCAATCCAAATAACGCTGAAACTTGTCTTATTGCTGCTGCGTACGATATCTCTATATCTACAAGTCCGATCCTAAATGCAGCTGTTGATGCATATACTATAATACCAGCAGCTATTACGATCTTCCACTCTATTTTGCTATGCTCTTCTTTTCTATATATTATCGTAACGAACATCCATGAGAATACCATCGAGAAAAATGTCATCCAATATATATATGATAGTGGATTAAACTCTGATACACCTAACTTATCTGCTAACGCACCAAATGAGTATACCCATGCAGCAAGTAAGGCATATAACACAGCTTTTACTGCAAGTTTATTACTTCCTCTTGTACTATTCATAAATATGCAACCACCGATTATAAGCAGTATGCCGATAAATCCTATACCTGATATCCGTTCGCCTAAAAACAGATACGCCCACATAACTATAAATAATGGTGCAGCTGTTGTTATAGGATATACAAGCGATACATCGCCATATTTATAAGCTGTTGCTGTAAAAAGTTGATACATAGAGAAGAAAAACGCTGATATAATAGGTAGATACATCTTATGTATATCAACAACCAATAAATTTCTATCATATATAAGCATAAAGATAGTACCTGTAATAGTCGCAACAGTTAGCATATATTTTGTTGACTGAATCTTATTTTTAGCCATCTTGATTAAAATATTCCAAGATGCGTGAAAAAAAGCTGAGAGCACTATTATTTCAAATGAAAAGTTCATTGAGGTATCCTTAAATGTTTTATATGTTTCACTTAATTAAGAAAGCATTAAACACAGTCACAACTATATATCGGCTTAATGATACTACTTTTATAATATTATATACGTTTCAAACACATATAAATCATATAGACATAATGAGGATATTATTTTAATAAAGTTCAATAACTAATAATTTATTAGAATAGAGTTTATATCATATATTTAGTTATCTTAAGATTGTAATATAAGCTCATATAAAAAGATATAAAAATAAATCAACTTTGATCTTTTCGATCTTCTACACATTGACATTCAGACGAATATGATAACAAGTCGTTAGAGATCTCTAAAAGATAACAAAAGAGTCTACTATATGCGATATTACGGTTATTATATCTAAAGTCATTAAAGCATTTTTTGATAACAGATACACACCGCTTGACTGTCTAATAGTAGTCAAAAATATTTATAACGATATACATAATTTGTAACCATTTTAGAGTTTAATAGACTTCTATATTATAGAAGTTTAATATATATATTCTAAACATCTATTAACTATCAGCTATTATAATAATATATAGTAAGTATCTGTCTATTATAGACGATATTAATATGATACGATTTAATCTGTAATAGATAGGTTAGAGTATCGATCAACAAATAAGAAGTATCAATAATTAATTTATTATAAAGTGATCTATTGATATTTTTATGTGAACGATATATCATAAATTCTTGTCTATTATGCTTACGTTATGGAAAAGGGAGATTTATGAATATCTTAGTCAAAACATTAACCGTTGTATCGTTAATAATATTAACTTGCACATCTACAGTATTCGCTCAAGCTAACGCTAGAAAAACAGTAGTAACTGTTATGAAGCCATATAAAGGGTTCACGGAACCAACTGTTGAATTAACAGGCTCGGCGTTCTTTTCTATCTCATCAGGAGTAGCTGCTGAAAGTGCTGGAAAAGTTAAACAGATATTTGTAAGAGAGGGAGATAGTGTTAGAAAGGGTGCTCAACTTGTTCAGCTTGATGATGAAATAATCTCTTACTCATTAGAGATCGCTAAAGCTACAACGAACATGGCTAAAAGTAATCTTGATCAAGCGTTTAAAGATTATGATAGAAATAAAAACCTATATACTAAAAAAGCAGTAGCGTTATCTGTATTTGAAGATTATGAAACAAAATATGCTAACGCACAAAATGAGTATCAATCATCTCTTGCTAGTCTAAGTAAACTTGAGACTGAAAAAAATAAAATGCTTGTTAAATCTCCGATTTCAGGATCTATAACTAGCAAAGATGTTGAAGTTGGTGAGTGGGTAACAGTTGGTGGACTTGTTGCAACAGTTGCATCTAATAGCTATGAAGCAAGAATATCATTACCTGAAAAAGTTCTACCTTTTGTTAAAGTTGGTGGAAAAATAACTTTAATATCAAACAATAAAGAGTATAACGGAAAAGTGTTATCAATAAATAAAAAAGGTAATTTAGCAACAAGAACATTTGAATCAAGAATATCTTTAGGAAATGATGCCTCACTAAGAGAAGGAATTATTATAACAGCACGCATACCGTCAGGCAAACCTGTGGCTGCACTATTTGTTAAACGTGATGCTGTCTTAACGGTTAACTTCTCTAAAGGTGTATATGTGGAGTCAGGTGGTGTGGCTAGATTTGTCCCAGTTACAGTTATCGGTTACAAAGGTAAAGATATCGGTATAAGTGGCAAAATCACCGTTAATGATAATATTATCTTAAATGGAAATAATAGAATTCGTAACGGTTCAAATGTTACAATAAGCGGTAAAAAATAATGGATAAATTTACATTAGGAAACATAATAAAAGTTATGAATAATAAGTATATTTATGTTAAAAAATATAATAATAGTTATGGTATATATTAATGATTAAATTTGCGTTAGAAAATCCGATAAAAGTTTTTGTTGGAGTATTGTTTATTGTCATCTTCGGCTTAACAACATTAAAGAGTATGCCGTATAGATTAATCCCTCCTATTGAGTATCCACAAATATCTGTAACTACAAGATGGAGTGGTGCTACACCGTATGATATGGAAAGAGAGATCGTTGATCCTCAAGAAAGAAAACTTAGAACAATCCCAGGGCTTGTAGATATTGAGTCTATAGCATCTAACGGTTTCGCAAGAGTAAGCATGTTGTTTGATATCGAAGAAGATATTGATGACGCTATGTTGCAAGTTTTAAATAAATTAAATGAAGTTAGAAGCTATCCAGAAGATGTTGACAACCCTACTATTAAGGCTGCGAATTCTGATGACTCCCCTTCTATTATGATGATGATTTTACCTAGCGATAACTACACAAGTATAGATCAGTTCGGGTCGTATGTTGCTGAAGTTGTACGTCCTTATTTTGATAGAATTGATGGCGTGTCTGATATCTCTATTTCAGGTGGATTAAATAAAGAGATCCATATAAAATTAGATCCAAACATATTAGCAGTATATAAATTAACTGTTGGTGATATAGCTCGGATATTAACAGATGAGAACATTACAATCTCTGCTGGAACGGTTGATCTTGGTGAAAGAGAATTTAGAGTATTAACAGAAGGTGAAATACAAACTCCAGCTGATCTTCAAGAGATAGTTGTTATCTCTGATGGTAACTCAAGAGTTAAATTTGGCGATATAGCAGATATAAGTTTCGGATATTCTAAGCGAACTTTCACAAGTAATTATAACGGTATGAACGGTATATTCGTAGGTATTATAGCTGAAGCAAATACAGACGTTCTAGCTCTTACTAAAAAAGTTAGAGAAACTGTAGCCGTATTAAATGACGGTATATTACAAGATCAACATTTAAAAATAGAGTGGCTTGCAGATCAAGAAGATTATATTCTTGACGCTCTTGCACTTGTGCAATCAAATATATTAGTCGGATCTGTGCTTGCGATATTAGTGCTTCTTGTGTTTCTAAGAAGTATTAGATCAACTTTAGTCATAGCTGTAACTATCCCTATATCAATAATCGGAACGTTCTTTATATTAGGTTTATTTGGAAGAAGTTTAAATGTAACATCACTTGCAGGGATAGCTTTCTGTGTAGGAATGTTGATAGATAACTCTATTGTAGTGTTAGAGAATATAGATAGACATTTAAAGATGAATAAAACCCCATTTGATGCAGCATATGACGGTACTAAAGAGGTTTGGGGTGCAGTATTAATATCTACCCTTACAACGATTGCAGTGTTCTTACCTGTTGTATTTATCAAAGAAGAGGCTGGACAGTTATTCTCAGATATAGCGTTATCAGTATCAGCTGCTGTTGGATTAAGTTTGATAGTTTCTGTACTTGTAATTCCTGTTGCTACAAAACTTATTTATAGTGCTGGTAAACATAAAGGCAAAACAAAATTAACTGGTAAGATAAAACAGATAGATGAAGTAATTACAAAAATTGGTGTTATATCTACAAACTCATTAATGCTAGTATCTGATAAAGTTA
>CAMQYB010000174.1 GCA_947039055.1 uncultured Deferribacteraceae bacterium | reverse complement strand
AGCCAACTAGATAATATAATATTTTATAATTGGATAAAAATCAAACAGTTATTTTAAAATTGATATAATAATTTAATTTTTGTCAATCAAGTAAACAGTTTATAACTAATATTTTGAAAGATAGAGTTTTTATTCTCTAATTTTTCTAGGTATTGAGACTCTAAATGATTGTCCGAAACCATCGTATATAATCTTAAAAAATTATTTATATGTTCTTTCGTTCTAGCTGTAGAGTATTCATTAGCCGTTCCAGTTGTCACTAAAAACGCCCAATCTGAGGCTTGACAAAGCATTAACTCTCTTGCCATCTGGTTAAGAAATCTTGTCTTTAACGAATCCGTACCATCTTTATACTCTTCAGCAATTTTAACCATGCTATTTGCCATGAAATGTAAATGTCTATAAATCCATTCATTTCCAGTATTAAGCCATACTTTATAATACCCCTCATCTCCCCATGAAGATGGATTAAGGTCTACAATTTGATTTGTAGAAAATTCATTTAAATACTCAAGAGGAGTAATCGGTTTAACGGTATTAGATTTATTCATCTCTCTAAAAACATTGAGTAGAAAATCAGGACCTTCAAACCACCAATGTCCATAAAGTTCTGCATCGTATGGAGATACAATAAGTGGCGCTCTATCAATAATTTCAGCGATCTCTTGAACTTGTTTCTCTCTTTCAGCTACAAAATGTGCAGCGTGTGATACAGTTTTTTGATATGCAACATCAGGTTGATACACTTCTTTAAAATCCATCTCACCAGTTATACGATGATATTTAAGTCCAGTGAAAACACGTACTCCATCAGGAGATATATACGGTTTTATATATTCATAATCTAAATCATATCCGATGTCTCTATAGAAATCTCTATAATACGGATCTCCAGGATATCCTTCCTTAGAACTCCATACCTGTTTAGATGAGTAATAATCTCTTGCAAATGCTGCAACGCCTGCTGATGTATATACAGGTGCATATGAGCCGTATTTAGGTCTAGGAGAAGAAAATAGTACGCCGTGGGTATCAATAAAGAAATATTTTATTCCAGAATCGTTCAAAATATCTTCTAAGCCAGAATGATATGCACACTCAGGCAACCAAATACCTTCTGGTCTTTTACCGAAATGTTTTTCATGCGTTTGTGCGGCTAGTTCAATCTGTGCACGAACTGCTTTATAGTTGTTCATTAGTGGCAGATATCCATGAGTTGAGCCACAAGTGATAATCTCTAAATTACCTTTATCTTGAAAGTATCTATATCCGTTAAGAACAGATGAATTAAGATCTTTAAGATAGTACGATCTAATTGTTTCAAGACGTTCTCTATACATCATTGCGACAGGTTGAAAAGTTGTATCATCTTTAGTTCTGATTAACTCTTTATCTGCAAGTTCAATAGATCTATCTAAATATGTAAGATACTTTTTTTGTAGCGATGGATCAGAAAGCATCTCAGCAAGTGGAGGCGTTACAGAAGATGTTAGACGAAAGTAGACGCCTTCATTCTCCAACTTTTTCATATTCATAAGTATAGGTATATATGTTTCTGTTATCGCTTCAAATAGCCATTGTTCCTCAAGAAAAAAATCGTAGTCAGGATGTTTTACAAATGGTAGATGAGCATGCAGAACAAGCATCCAATATCCGTTCATAATTATTTATCCTTCATAAAACTTGATGATGAAACAGCATTAATTGTTGATAACTGTCTTAAAATAGTTTTATGCATTGTTTGGCTAGCACCTAAATCTTTTTTATGTAATCCTGACAATCCGTATAATTTATCTATATTATGTCCTATAGTCATCCAAGTTTCATCATCTATAATAGGCGAGACTTTATCAGCAGGCATTCTAATGCTATTTGATTTAAGTATAGAATAGAACACACCGTTTGCATCAACAAACCCAAGTTCAGCCCATAAAACAATTGATGGAGCATAGATATCAAAGAACCAGTTACCAAATCTTGATACTTCAACAGAAGATATTTCATCAGTAGATAGATCATCTGCTTGTTTATATAATTTTAATATAATTGGAGCATTTGTGAGTTTATATTGTTGTCTAACTTTAAAGATAGTATTATCACTAAGTTCCCAGTACACATATTCTTTTGATGGATCAACAGGTAATATTACGAGCGTGTCCATATTATAATATTCAGGAATAGGGTACTCATCTTTTTTAATTTGGAAAACGGTTACAGGTTTTTTAGTTTCATAACCTACATTAGAAGATGGAGCAACAACAGTTTTTTTTGCTTTACTGGTTTTAGATAGACTTTTATCATTAGTTGACGCAGTTTTACCGCCCTCACTAAAATAAGGTTCAAGTGCTTTAATCAGTTCATTTTTTAGAAGTTTAGTTCTATTTGGAATAGCTTTTTCTACAGCAAGTTTAAGCAACTCTATTTTTGTAAGCTTATTCAATTCCATTATGCGTTCCCCCTTACTAGCACTTTATTATATAGCTCTTCGTATGATTTTGTTGGTTTATCCCAAGAGTTATCAATACTCATAATTTTTTTAACAGTAGCTTCATAATCTTTAGATTTAACTAAGGTTATAGCTTTATTTATTGTTTCAAGTAACGCTGTTTTAGAGAACTCTTCAAACACAAACGCAAGCCCTTTACTGTGAGCCTCTCTTACAGAATCAATTGCAGCACCAGTTGCTCTAACAACAGGAATAACACCGTAAACTTGAGCTATAGATATTATCAATGCTGATGGTTCATAAAGCGATGTTGATATAGCGATATCTGATCCTGCGATTAAGTTATGAGCATCATCACGGAAATATCCTTTAGTGAATTTCACATTTTTTGTTTTTGCAGCGATCTCTTTGAATATAGCGTGATAATCAGAACTATTATTTGCAACGATTAAAAAGTTACACTCAAGTTTTTCAAGATCGGGTATAGCGTCAATAATTAGCTCAACACCTTTAGCAGGCGTAAGTTTAGATATAAACGATATCACTGGATAGTCGTTATTAAATCCGAACTCTTTACATAATTGTTCTCTACATTTTTTCTTGCCAGATATATCTTTAGATGAATAGTTTGCAGCGATAAATTTATCTTTCTCAGGGTTCCATCTATTCGGATCTATACCTGATGATATCCCGTCTAGTTTATCAGAGTGAGGAGTAAAAAGAGCACTAAGTCCTAGGTCTAAATTATTACTCACAAGTTCTTTTGCAAAAGTAGGCGATACAGTTATTAGGTGATCAGCAGATACAAGTCCACCTTTCACGAAACTGATACTATCGTAATACTCCATAAAATCTATATTATAAATATCCCATGGTAGATTTAATGTTTCTAATGAGAATTTGCTAAACACTCCAAGTGAATCTACAGAGTGAAGAGTTAATATAGTTTTACATTTTAGATCAGAGTAATGTATATTTTTGTATACAGGTATTAGTGAGCATTGCCAATCGTGACTATGCAGAATATCGACATCTATATCGTGATATTTTATATAATTTAATACAGCCTGACAGAATGTTCCAAAACGGATATCGTTATCAGAGTAATCAAAACTACCAGTCGCATATAAACCTATACGATTAAATAATTCATCATTTTTTAGAAATAGGTACGTTACATTTGCTTGCACAGTTTTATATATTTCATATTCATAAACTTTATATCCAGCATCAACCCATGTTTTTAGTCCAGTTGAAGTGATATTATGTTTCTCGATATTTATCGCTGAATATAAAGGAGATATAACAGTTATATTATGTTTTTTTGCAGCAAGACTCATCGGAAGAGATGCAACGCACTCCGATATACTTGATGTTGACGAATATGGTTGTACTTCAGGTGTTACGTGTATAATTTTCATGTGTTTACAACCCCCCTTAAATGCTTAGGATTATTTTTTTTATTTGTAATATATTTCTATTAAGCATGATAAAAAATATACAACTTTAAAAAATAATAATCTGTGGATAAAACTTTTAATGCGTTAATACTTATAAACTTTTAAAATGACAACCTGTCTATAAAACTACTAAGGTAAAATGTGTCTATTACCTTTTAAAATAATAATATATTAATAAAACCATTAGGTATATATTATCATAGAGAATACCTTTTATCAAGATGTTCTACCTGTTGATTAACTTCTCAGATAGTGCTCAATATACTATATTCTATGTTTTATTGAGTAATTAGCACTTAATTAGTCTAAAAATACTATACTTTAATATTAATAAGTACCTGTAATCATTAAAAAGTTGTATAAGCTGTAATGATATATGTACAAAACTGTAGCACGCTACAAAAATATTTTTCCAAAGTTATAAAGTAACAGTTTTGCTAGTTGC
>CAMQYB010000173.1 GCA_947039055.1 uncultured Deferribacteraceae bacterium | reverse complement strand
AGTTGTGGCAAGTTAGGCTGAATACGAATTTGACGAGTTGGACAGAACACGAGTTAGTCAGTTGTGGTGAATTAGTTTACGTAACGCCTAAGCAGTTAATCGGCTTGGTCAGTTGGGCAAGTTGGCTGAATACGAGTTTTGCGAACTGTGCAAGTTGGCAGTTGTGGCAAGTTAGGCTGAATACGAATTTGACGAGTTGGACAGAACACGAGTTTGACGAGTTAGTCAGTTGTAGTGAGTTAGTTTGCGTAACACTTAAACGGTTAATCGGCTTATACTAGTTCAATCAATATATAATTTTAGTAGTTAATTTAAAAAATAGTTTTAATAAATAATTTAAACATTTTGTTTTCATACAATCACTTTTCAATCTTGTAATTCTAAATTATTAATAATAGGGAATGATATGTCAGTTAAGATAATAAACGATAGTAATAAAGAATTTAAACCATATAAATTGCCTGTTTATTCATCGTCAGTTATGGGTACATCTGAGTATGAGTTGCGTTCATTTTCTTTTGATGAGGATGTTGCTGTTCAAGAGAATTTTGATTACGACACAGATAAAGAGCCTGATGCTATATTTACAATTGAGGATGAGGTAACAGATGATATGTATCTTCCTCCATCAAGAATTGCAAAGGCAGCAGATGGGCCTGTTGGCGAAAAACTTATTTTAACAGATAGTAGTACGGTAACTGGTGCATCAAGTAGTGACTCATTTGTTGAGTCAGAGTTTTTCTCTGATTCAGATGAAGAGGAGCCTGATTTTCCTAACAAAGTGGTAACAAGTAGTCAAGCTGATGATAAAACGCAACAAGCACCAACTTCTGATGAAGATAAAGCTAAGATAGAGGAGCTTGAAAAACTTGTTAAGAGCAAAGAAGAAGAAGTTGAAAAAGTTAGGTTAGAGCTAAATGAGAAGATGGAAAAAGCAGTAGCTGATGCAAAAGATGAAACTAGAACAATTGTTGAAAAAGAAGTTAGTTCTCAGTACGAAGCGAATAAAGAAGATTATATGGCACAGATCAATACATTCAATAGTGAGTCATTAGATGAGCTTAAAAATATTAGTGCAAGTGTTGTTGGTGTTGATGAAAAAGTAGCAGATATAGTTGTTGGATTTGTCTCATCTATTATAGGTGCTGAAAGAAAAATAAATGATGAGTTCGCAGTTAATTTGATCAAACTCAATTTAAGTAGATTAGTTAATTTGCAAGATATTTCTTTTTCGGTTAATCCTGATGATTTAGAGTCGGTTAAAGAGGCGTTTCCAGATTATGTTGTTTCAACGGATACATCAATATCGAAGGGTGCAGTTAAGGTTAATACTAGAGTTGGCGATGTCGATTTAAATACAGATAAAATGATAGAGGATTTAAAAAAACAGATAGATGAAGAATGTATCTCTGATAAAAAAGATTAAACCTGAATATCCGTTCATAATTTCTGGAAGGGTTACTAAAGTTGCGGGATTGGTTGTTGAAGCTGATGGACCACTTCTTGGTATCGGATCTAGATGTAAAGTGTTTCGGTTAAGTGGCGAGTTTATTCTTGGTGAAATAATTGGTGTTAGGGATGAAAGAATTATCATTATGTTATATGGTGGTAATGAAGACATAAGCTTAGGCAGTATGGTTATAAGCGATTCATCACGTAATACGGTTTTAGTATCCGACTCAATTTTAGGTAGAGTTTTAAATGGGTTTGGCGATCCTATGGATAAGTTAGGTGGGGAGCTTGTTGGCATACCTATGCCAATTTATGCTGATTGTCCAGATGCGTTATCGAGATCAATTATATCAACACCGATATCTACAGGTATCAAAGCGATAGACGGTTTATTAACTGTTGGTAAAGGTCAACGTATGGGGATTTTTGCAGGATCTGGAGTTGGTAAATCTGTAATATTAGGAATGATCGCACGTAACACAAACGCTGATATTAATGTTATTGCTTTAATCGGTGAGCGTGGACGTGAGCTATTAGAATTTATAAAAAATGATCTAGGCGAAGAGGGATTAAAACGATCGGTTTTAGTTGTTGCAACATCAGATGATTCTGCTTTAGCAAGAAGAGCTGCACCATTTGTAGCAACAGCGATTGCAGAATATTTTAGAGATAAAGGACAAGATGTTTTACTGATGATGGATTCATTAACTCGTCTTGCGATGGCACAACGTGAGATCGGTTTATCGGTAGGAGAGCCACCAACGGCTAAAGCGTATCCACCGTCAGTTTACAGTTTATTGCCGAAACTTTTAGAGAGAGCGGGTTCAGTTGAGGGTAAAGGATCTATAACGGGATTGTATGCAGTTTTGGTTGAAGGTGATGATATGAATGATCCTATTGCGGATACGGTTAGATCTATCATCGATGGACACATAGTGTTAGATAGAGCACTTGCTGCGAAAAATCATTATCCGTCTATAAATGTTTTAGCTTCAGCATCAAGGGTAATGCGACAGGTTATTGAAGAGGATCAATTTAGAAGAGTAGGTATGTTAAAAGATTTACTTGCTACGTATAATGATGCAGAGGATATTATCAATATTGGTGCTTATGTTAAAGGATCAAATCCGAAGATAGATCAATCTATAAATAAAATAGCTCAAATAAATTCATTTTTAAAACAGGGTATAACGGAGAAGTTTTCATTTGATGACACGAAACTTTTATTAACTTCAATCATCGCATAATGAGCGGATGTATATAACTTATGGTAAAGAGAGAATTTAGTTTAGAGAAAGTTTTACGAGTGAGAGAAGTTTTTCTTGATAAAGAGAGGAACCATCTATCACGTTTAAATATGAATAAACGAACGTTAGAAGAGAAATTGTCATCTGTTAATAAGATGATAGATGTTAAAAGTGCTGAGATGAACAACTTGATAAATGAGGGACAGTTCGGCATAAACGATATCTATAATAAGTATATAGCTGTTTTACAGAACGACGCTAATAGTGTGAGTAAGGATATCGCATCGGTTGACAATCTTATAGATTTGCAACAGTTAAAAATTAATAAAGCGTATCAAGATTTAAAAGTTATGGAAAAACTAAAAGAGAAACATAAGATAGAGTATCAAGCATATATAATGGCGAAAGAAGCAAGAGAAAACGACGAGTTAAATATATTAAGAAAAGGTGTGAGCGATGAAGATAGATTATATTAGTAAATATTTTTCATATATATTGACATTGAATATATTTTTAATTACGATATTTTTTTCATCTAATGTTATGTCTCAAGTGTTTCCAGCGGATGCAAAACCTGAGACAGATTTGAATAAAACACGAGAAGAGTTAAATGTTCTTAGACAAGAACTTGATAAACGTGAAGTTGATTTGAACGAGAGAGAGATACAGTTAAATGCGTTACAATCATCAATAGTTGAAAGAGAGAAAAATATTTTAAATATTCGTGGACAAGTTGATGATAAGTTAAAAGAGTTAGAAGGCGTAAAAGATAATCAGATAGATAGATTAGTGGAATTATATTCAGCAACTAAACCGAAACAAGCAGCAAACATTCTTGTTAGCACCGATATAAATATTACATCATCAATATTCAAAAAGTTACAGCCAAAAGTTGCTGGTAAAATATTAAATGAGATGGGTAAACTGGATGCTGATTACGCTTCAAGATTAACTGATTTATTACATCCAAAAACGACCCCAACATTGATAATAAAATGAACGTATTATTTTCACCAACTATCTTAGAAGAGTTTTTAAAGATTAGGTTTGATGATCTTGATTATACAAAGTTAAGAGATTTAGCAGATAAACATAAAGTTCCTTCATTAGAGGAGAACGCTTGTGTGGCTGTAAGCAATATAGTTTCAATAAAAAAACCAAAACAATCAATTGAGATCGGTTCAGGTATAGGAATGTCTACCTTATCAATTTTAAAGGGATATGGCAAAACAGAGATCATCTGTATTGATGGCAATTTAGAGAGACATCTAATACATTCTGAGTATTTTAAATCATACACAAATGTATCGACAATTCAAATGCGTGGAGAAAGTTATTTAGCAGTTGATGATAAGTTTTATGATTTTGCATTTATTGATTCTGTGAAACGAGAGTACAGATCATTATATCATAAGATTAAACCACGACTTAATGCTAATGCGGTAATTATTTTTGATGATATTTTAGTTTATGGATATATCGCTTGTGAAGAGAGTGAGACACCGTATAAGTATAAAAACAATCGAGAAGAAATGCTAAATTTTCTAAATGAGCTTAAAGACGATAAAGATATATTATCTATGCAGATAATCCCAGTAAGTGGTGGGTTATTAGTATTGAGTATGTCATAGAACATAAATAAACGTTGGCAGTTGGGC
>CAMQYB010000172.1 GCA_947039055.1 uncultured Deferribacteraceae bacterium | reverse complement strand
TATAATCAAACTTAGTTTGTAGTTGAGCTTAGTTTGTAATTAAACTTAGTTTGTAATCTGGCTAAGTTTATAATTGATTTTAGTTTTGGATTAATATTTGGATTTTCAGATAAATTAGGTATTAGTAATATTTAGGGGATATATTAGAGATGTTTAAAAAGCAAAAAGCACTGCTATTAATTATTTTTTCGGTTGTTACTTTGTTAGGAAATTTTAAAGTTGCTATATCTCAAGATGAAATTATTGATATCACGAACTATAAAGAAATAAAAAATGCTGAAGAAAAAACTGATAAAATTGTTGAACAACACAATTTAGCTATTGATGAAGAAAATCAAAAAATAATAAATTCTTTAATAAAAAGTTCAGTTGGATTCCAATTTAAGAACAGAGCTGAAGATGATGAAGACAGTAAAACAACTAAAGAAGAGCACGAACTTGCGAACCTATCTGAAGAGGATAAATATATCAACATGGCTAACGAGCTAATGGTGATTATATCAGAAGATAGATACGATCTACTAATATGGTATATCAACACATATCTATCAGATAACAAAACTGCCTTAAAAGATAAATATAGTTCATACGATGAATTTAAAACTATACTAAGTGATCTTTTTCCTGAGAACAAATTTTTTACTCAATTAGATATGGGTTTTATGAAAGCTATGGAACGCGACTTTTACTCATTAATGTTGCAATCGTACGAACATCAATACCTTTCAACATTAACAGATAAACAAAAAAAAATCTTAGCAAAAGAGAGAGAAGCTTGGATAAAATATAAAGCTCTTGCAAGGGATACATTTTATGAACTTCATGTTGTAGATGGTGGAAGTATAGCATCTATGCATTATAGCGATTACTCAATAAATCTTGATAATCAATATTACGGTACAATTTTAAGTTGTTCATTTGATAATGATGATCTTGGAGCAACTGTTAAAGTTGATGATAAATTGATTAGTTCTGCACCTAAATATTTTAAAGAGTATCTTGTATATCTTGAGAGTAGTTACTCTAAAGAATCTATAGATAAAATTATCACATTGCTTACCGCTGAACTTGAAGCATGGAATGAATGGATAAAAATTAGAGAGTCTTACAATCAAAGTGGATTAGATAATAAAAAGTGTGCGTATGATTATTATACTGAAAAATTGAAAAAACAGAAATTAATTGATCTTAGAAACGTATATACAAACTATTCTTTTATATTAGATTCTTACGGCAAGATTTTATTAAAAGATAATAGTTCTATGAAAGATGTTATCAACTATAACCTTAAAGATGTTAGAGAAAAAGCGTTTTGATAATGTTTAAAAAGCAAAAAGCACTCCTTTTAATTGTTTGTTTATTATGTACAATATTTGGATGCAAAACTGTAGACAGACAAAACAGAAATATTGATATTGATAAAAGTACAGATAAAAAGTATCAAACATTATTAACTGTTTTAGAGAAAGAGGCAGTAAAAAATAACGGTTTACTTTTTAATGATACTGATGTTCCAGCGACTGAACTCCTAATATCTAATCAGTTATATCTGATTGTAAATAGTGAGTTAGCTAAACCGATATCATCAAGAAATTATGATTTTGTTTTATGGTACGTTAATAAATATTTGACAACTCCAGATACAGTATTAAAAGATAATTACAACTCTTATACAGAATTAAAAGAGGCAATAGAGAAAACTTTTCCTAAACTTTATAACTTCAATACTCAAGCAGATATGACAAATATAAGTTATGTCGAAAACGGTTTTAATAGATTGTTGTTAGAGTATTATGAATATAAATATTTTCTTTCTTTGACTAAAGAACAGCAAATAGTCATTGATAAAGAACGTCTTGCATGGATGGAGTATAAATCTGCTTCAATGAAATTTTTTACTGCGTTTCATGTTGTAGATGGTGGTTCAATAGCTTCGATATTTAGAGCAGATTATTTAGGCGCACTAAATGAACAGTATCTAAGCACGGTTTTAGGATGTTCTTTTGAAAGAAATATTAACGATAACGGTATAGATAGAAATATCGGTAGTAGTAAAAATATAAAATTAGATTATGCATTTATAGATACTTTTCCTAAATATTTAGAGAAAGTTTACAGCAATAAATCTACTAAATCAGCTATAACCTACTCATACAGTGGTAAAGAAAATTTTGAGGAACTTCTAGAATTATCAAATGCAGAAATTACAGCATGGAATAATTGGATTAATATTAGAAACTTATACGATACAAATGGGTTTAACGGTAAAGATTGCAACTATGAATATTATACGGATATGTTGAAAAGAACAAAATTAATTGATATGAAAAACCTTTACTTTAATCATTCATACGCAGAAAGTTCAGTTGAAGAGATTTTGCTTAAACCTGATAGTTCGGTTGATGAGATTATAAATTATGATTTTATAAAATCATATAAATAGTGATTGTAAAATTTAGTAGTTGCATAATAATATAAAAAACAATTTATAAAAAATAATAAAATATATTCATTAATAAAAAGTAATAGAGTGTTTAAAATGTCAAAAAAAGTATACCTAATTTTAGCAGTAATCATAGTAACAGCAATTGTGTTAGCAGTTATTTTCTTAAATAGTGATAAAGAGAAAACAGATTTTCATTATGAAGCATCAAACACAAAACTTGATGAATTGCATTCATTTATATCAAGAGATCCAACCACAGGGGATGCTCTTGCAACGGTTACAATAAGTGAGCCGATCAATCTTATCCCTGCAATATCATCAGACTCAGCATCGCACGATGTTACAAGTTATATATATAACGGACTTGTTAAGTATAATAAGGATTTAGAATTAGTTGGTGATTTAGCATCATCTTGGGATATCTCTGATGATAAAATGGAGATTACTTTTCATCTTCGTAAAGATGTTAAATGGCATGACGGTGCTCCTTTTACAGCAAAAGATGTAGAGTTCACTTATAGATTTATGATAGATAATAAAACGCCAACATCTTATGATGCTGATTTTAGATTGATAGAATCATTTGAAATTATTGATAATCATACAGTAACTGTTAGATATAAAACTCTTTTTTCTCCTGCATTAAATAGCTGGGGAATGTGGATGATGCCTCAACATCTGCTTGACGGTAAACTTGTAACTCAATCTGCGTTACAAAGAAATCCTATCGGTACTGGTCCGTATAAACTGCTTAGTTGGTCAGAAGGTGATTCTATTCAATTAATAGCAAATGAAGATTATTTTGAATCAAAACCTTATCTTGAACGAATTATTTTTAGAGTTATTCCAGATACTGCAACATCGTTTTTAGAACTCCTTAATGGATCAATTGATATAATGGCACTTTCTGCTATGCAAGCTACAAAACAAACTAATATGAATAGATATAAAGAGAATTATAACACATACTCATATCTAGACTCGTCATACACTTATGTTGGATTTAATCTAAGACGTGCTCCATTTGATAATAAAACATTAAGAAAAGCATTAAGTTATGCAACGCCTAAAAAAGATATCATAACAGGGATATTATTTGATAGAGCAGAAGAAGCAACAGGTCCATATAAAACAGATACAATGTGGTATAACGGAAATGTTGAACGATACGATTATAATCCAGAAAAAGCTAAATCACTTCTTAAAGAGATCGGTTATGAAGATACAGATAACGATGGATTTCTTGATAAAGATGGTAAAAAGTTTGAGTTTGAAATATTAATTAATCAGGGAAATAAAGTTAGAAGTCAGATAGCTGAAATTCTACAAAGAGCGTATAAAGATATAGGAATTGATGTAACAATTAGAGTTGTTGAATGGTCAACTTTTTTATCAGAAAATATTAATAAAGGAAGATTTTCAGTTATAGTAATGGGTTGGAATATTGTTCAAGATCCTGATCTTTTTGATGTATGGCATTCATCAAGATGTGATGGTAACGGTTTAAACTTTATCTGTTACGATAATAAAGAAGTTGATGATCTATTAATAGAAGGTAGAGAAACCTATGATGTTTCACAACGCCAAGCTATATATAATAAAATACAAGAGTTGATTGCAGATGATGCTCCATATATATTTCTATACACCCCTTATGCAAATATCGCTCTTAGTAAAAGATTTAAAAATATTGAACCCGCTCCTGCTGGATTAAAACATAATCTTATTAATTGGTATGTGAGAAAACTTGAACAAAAATATTACTTTAAACAGTAAATGCATAAAAGGTTACCTATATTAAACGGTATTATTTTAAGCAGTAGGTTATATAATTATTAACTTCAATGTTATTTATACTAAACAGTATTATTTTAGCAGTAGGTTATATAATTATTAACTTCAATGTTACTTATATTAAACAGTATTATTTTAGACGGT
>CAMQYB010000171.1 GCA_947039055.1 uncultured Deferribacteraceae bacterium | reverse complement strand
CATTTTTGTACTGTGTTACATTTTTGTACTCTGTTGCATATTTGAGTATAAGTTAAATTATATTATATTAGATCGTAAGGTTGATGACAAATCTCTATGTAATAAATAAAAGTAAAGTGGAATACCCTCACTTTCTCAAATTATGACAGAATAAGTTTTGATTTTATATCAACCTCGCATCTAGTATAATATTTTCAAATTACTAAATAATGGTTGTTATTTAGCAACCGATTAATTCCTATCTATTTATATCAAATTTTCATCAAATTATTTCTCCTATAATTTCAGTAATCTAATCGTGATATAATTATTTTTAACATTCTTGACTTATCTCTTCATAAGATATAATGTATGTAGTTGGGTATATCTAAGTATTTATTTATAGATAATTTTACAAAAAAGATAAATATCTGCTTAAATATTAAAATGTTTTAATACAGATATTTTACACAGAGATAAAAATGACATTTAGAAATGATATAAATTTATTGCGTGCATTATCGGTATTATTTGTGATGTTGTACCACTTTAAAATCCCATATATCAATAACGGTTTTGTAGGTGTTGATATCTTTTTTGTTGTGTCAGGTTACTTGATGACAGCTATTATTTTTAAAGGTTTTAATCAAAACACATTCAAGTTAAAAAAGTTTTATATAGGACGTTTTAAACGGATCATACCTGCGTTACTTTTAGTTGTGGTTATACTTTTTTTATTCGGTTACTTCAATTTTTTATCTATAATTTATTCAAGACTAGTTAATGAAATAGTTTATGTAGTAACTTTTATAAGCAATATAGATTACTTGAAAAAAATAGGATATTTTGATGTAGATGCATATAAAAAATGGTTTCTTCACACATGGAGTTTATCCGTTGAGTTCCAGTTTTATCTAATATATCCTTTAGCTCTTTTGATTTTAAAGAAAGTTTTTAACATCAATATGCTAAGATGGTTTATACTTTTAGCATTCTTATTAAGCTTAGGAAATAGCATATATGAAAGTTATGTTAATCCTTCATCTGCATATTTTTTACTGCAAAATAGAGCGTGGCAACTTCTTGCAGGTGGTTTAGTTTATCTGTTTCCTCTGAATATAAAGAAGGCAAATATTGTACAATATGCAACTGTTGTGCTGTTGCTCGTGTTTATGTTTCTACCAAGTTTTAAAGAGGTATGGGGTGGTTTTGTTTCTACTATTCCTATTATTTTAGCTGTCATATTTTTATATGCAAATAGCAGTAATACTTATTTAGCAAAAAACAAAGCGTTTTATTATATCGGTTTATGGTCGTATTCAATATATCTATGGCACTGGGTTGTTGTAGTGTTTTTATTTCATTACGGATTGCTTGATAATAGTTATTATGTCGCACTAGGGATAGTGTTAAGTGTTCTTTTTGGTGCAACAAGTTACTATACTGTTGAACGAAATTTTAAATATAAAGGTAGAATATTTTTCACTATTTTAATTATATTAATAATTTTATCAAATATTATAAACACGTTCGATGTAAAAAATGCAGCCTATTATGTTGAGATAGCAGATATACATGATGATAGTAATGTATTGATAAATAAGTTGACACCAAACACAAAATATATAGTTATGGGTGATAGTCATGCACATACATTAAAAGGTATGCTTCATACGCTTTCAAAAAATAAAGATGTTTCTGTCATATTTAGAACTTTAGATGATACTGGTGATGAGTATATGAAGTTTGATTTAGATTCAGTAAGTAACAGAAAAAACATGACTCTGTTTTTGATAAGAAGATGGAATGCGATTGATCTAAGTGATGGCAGGTTTGAAGAAGTTGTAAAAACATTAAGTGAGAATTTTAAACAAGTTGTAATTATGCAACAAGTACCGTTACAGCCTATGAACTCGGAAGACTTGTACCTTCAGCACTATAAAGGTGGAAAGATCGATTACGATGAACTTTATAAGAATTCGGTATCAGTTAGTACTTATTTAGAACATAATAAAAGAACAAACACGAAGATACAAGAGGAAGCTCATAAGTATCAAAACGTCGTAGCTATAGATCCACTACCTTATTTATGTGATAGCGAAATGTGTAAAGTTGGCGAAATAAATAAAGCTTACTATTGGGATAACGATCACGTAAACGGTAACGGTGCAATGAAGTTACGTCCATTATTTGAACCATTTTTTGATAGAACAGAATGGGTGCGATAGAAACTTTTTACAGGTAGTTGATATTCAATAATTTAATTAATGTTATTCGCTACTTTAATATTATATTTATTAAGCTATCTTATATTACTTAATATCATTATCAATTTATCTAATAGCACAAAAAAAGTACGGACTATCAAATCCGTACTTTTATATTATTAACATATTTAAAAATTACTAAACTAACTGTCATTATTGAGATCATTACAACTAATTAATCATAATACTTTTGTTCTATAATAATCTATTTTTTGTTTGCTGTTACTAAACTAAACTATGCTAAACAGTTATTAAATTAATCCCATCGGTATCATTGTATCTGCAACTATACAAAATCCTGCGATATTTGCACCTTTAAGATAGTTACCGATAACATTATACTCAGCTGCTGTATTATAGCACTGATCGTGAATATTAAGCATTATGCTTTTTAATTTTTGATCAGCATAATCAAACGTCCATCTATCTCTTGATGCGTTCTGTTGCATCTCAAGAGCAGATGTCGCAACTCCACCAGCGTTAGAAGCTTTACCAGGTGCATAGATAACATTTGCCTCAATAAAAGCGTGTACAGCGTCAGGAGTTGTAGGCATATTAGCACCTTCTGTTACCACTTTACATCCGTTCTTAATTAATATCTCAGCACTCTCAAGATTAATCTCATTTTGTGTAGCAGAAGGCAGAGCAACATCACAAGGGATCTCCCAAATATTACCACCTGCAATATATTTAGCAGATTTATGTTCTTCAACATAAGAAGTCAAACGCTTACGCTCAACCTCTTTAATTCTTTTAAGTGTGTCAAGATTGATCCCAGTTTCATCATGTATATAACCATTAGAATCTGAACATGCGATAACTTTTCCACCAAGTTCTTGTATCTTCTCAATCGCATATATAGCAACATTTCCTGATCCAGAAACTATACATTTTTTACCTTCAAATGACGTACCAAGATTTTTTCTCAACACCTCATCTGTAAAATATACAAGCCCGTATCCAGTAGCCTCAGTTCTAACAAGTGATCCGCCGTATGCAAGTCCTTTACCTGTTAATACTCCTGCTTCATATCTATTTACTATACGTTTATATTGTCCAAACATATATCCGATCTCTCTTGCACCAACACCGATGTCACCAGCTGGAACATCAGTGAAATCATTAATATGGCGATAAAGTTCCGTCATAAAAGATTGACAAAATCTCATCACTTCATTATCACTTTTACCTTTAGGATCAAAATCTGATCCACCTTTACCACCACCGATACCTTGTCCAGTTAAAGCATTCTTAAATATCTGCTCAAACCCAAGAAATTTAATTATACCAGAATAAACAGTCGGGTGAAAACGTAGTCCACCTTTATATGGTCCAAGTACAGATGAATATTGTACTCTAAATCCTCTATTAACCTGGATCTGATTTTTATCATCCATCCATGGAACTCTAAAAGTAATCATTCTTTCAGGTTCAGCAATTCTCTCAATAACTTTTTGATCAAGATATTCAGGATGCCTCTCTAAGACTACATCTAACTGGTCGAGCACTTCTCTTACTGCTTGATGGAACTCAACTTCTCCAGGATTTCTTTTTACTATAGAATCGTATATCGCACTAACTTTACTATCCATTGATGACATTCATAATACCTCTCTTCACTTTTTAACAGTTTTGAGGCTAACATATTATAGTATATTATGCAATCATTTTTTAATATATAGAATTAAATTATAACCTTATTTGCTAGTTTAAAGGCTTTTTATAATGTATATTGAGTGTTTTTATTTATTTTATAATGACGGTTGATTGTAGTTATATTAAAAAATATTTATATATATAGTGGTTAAGATACGGGTGTATCGTTAAAAAAGCCCTACACGATGTGTAAGGCTTTAATTTATTGTAAATATTGAGTTACTATAATATTAATAATTTAGAAGTTAAATGATATGTTTACGTTCGCTTGAAATCTGTTTAGAAATCCGAATTCAGTTATGATATCGAAATATCTACTAATCCCAATCTGTAATCCAGCAACCATACTCCAAGGAGATAGCGCAGATTGATGAGCTGTATACATTGTTTGTAGAGCACCAGCTGGGTATGTACCACCAACTTGAGTTCCTGTTGAAGATCCACCTCTAAACATTCCACCAACCCATACAGATGTTCTAAAATGTTTAGCA
>CAMQYB010000170.1 GCA_947039055.1 uncultured Deferribacteraceae bacterium | reverse complement strand
CCATTCGCAATTATTACGTAACTAATACGCAAAAAAGGTAGAAAATCTAATATTTAAAAGACTTTCTACCCATTTTATCTGTCACATATTTAATCAATCTAAAACTATTTAATCAATCTAAAACTACTTAATTTTAGATTTAATATATTTTAAGATATCTGCTTTAACTGTTGCTGGAAGTGGAACGTAGAGAAGTTTCTTAGCGTAATCATCACCGTTTGCAAAACTCCACTCAAAGAATTTAAGAGCTTTTGCACTCGCTTTCTTATCATCTAATCTTAACAGTATAAATGTTCCTGCAACGATAGGGTATGATTTATCACCACTCGCATTTGTCAGCCACACATTATAACCTTTCTTAGAATCGAAAACCACGCCCTTAGTTGCTGCAACAAAACTTTCATAGTTAGCTGTAACTTTCTTGCCTGCTTTATTAATTAATGTCGCATAAACAATTCCGTTCTGACTAGCGTATGAATACTCAACATAACCGATAGAGTTTTTTATCTGTTTAACAGATGCTGCAACGCCATCATTACCTTTACCACCAATTCCTGTTGTCCAATCTATTGACTTACCTGAACCCATTTTATTTTTCCAGTCACTTGATACGCCTGATAAATAATTTGTGAAAACAGCTGTCGTACCTGAACTATCTGATCTATGCACAACCGTTATCTTTGTAGCTGGCAATTTAACATTTGGATTAAGTTTCTTTATAGCTGGGTCTGACCATGTTTTTATATTACCCATAAATATTGATGAAATTATCTCACCAGATAATGTTAATTCATTATTCTTAACTCCATCAATATTAACAATAACAACTATTCCACCGATAACTGTTGGAAACTGTACTAAATTAGAACTTTTAAGTGTTTCAACCGTCAAAGGATCATCTGTTGCACCAAAATCAACCGTCTTAGCTGATATCTGTTTGATACCACCACCTGAACCGATTGACTGATAATTAACAGATACTCCTGTTGCTTGTTTGTACATATAAGCCCAAGTAGAATAAACTGGATATGGAAATGATGCGCCTGCTCCTGTAACAACCTTGTCGTTTGCATAAACTGAAACTGAAAAAACAAGTAGCGACAAAATTACTAATAACTTTTTCAACATAGATGACCTCTCAAAAAATAATATTATTTTACAACTATTTTCCCTAAAGTATCAACCTTTAGTTAGCGTAGTATATATTATTAAGGTTAGCCATTGGTGATATAGATGTAAAATAATCGTCAAATGAATTAATCACCATAACTTAACTATCTATTATAATTGACATAACACAGCTTGCACTTGAAAAAAATATATAAAAGCACTATAATATAACATAGTCAATATGCTTATTTTTTTGGATGTCTGCTACCTATAGGTAATTAAAATAGATGGGAAGATCCTTGCTTTATATACGAAATGATTATCACATTAGGAGAAATTAATGACAATGCAAAAAACATCTTTACTTTTAAACAATCTACTTTTTAAAGGACTACTTTTAATATTAATTACATTTACAACAACTGCTTGCCTGACTAATGAAGTTGTATCTAAAAAAGAAGATATAGTTCAAATAATGCTTGATGGCGAAAATGACGATAATCTAATAGATTTTGAAACTACGTCTATAGGTAGCACGAATGTTATTAAAAAAACATTTAAGTTAACTAATAGATCTAAACAGAACGTGCTTGTAAACTTCACTATACCAAAAGGATATAATCGAGTTGCAAGTGATGCTACTCAAGGAAAAGAATGTGATGATGCAACAACTATGCTTGTTGAAGGAAACGAAGTTTGTTACTTTGGAATAGAATTTAAACCAACCATGAGATTAACTCATAAAGATAATGCTCCTTTAAGTATAGAAGTAGATATGGACGGTACAAAATATAACTATAATAAACTTTTCATTCTGCAAGGTATTGCAAAAAACAGCGAATCAATAACTGTTCCAGAGAGAATTGATTTCGGCTCAACTGCTAGAAATAGTAGCAAAATAAGTTCTGCAATTTTACATAACTCAACTAAACAATCTATTTTCTATAATATGGTAATACCTGATAATATTACTATTGATAAAAAATCAACTTGTAAACCCTCAGGATTTATAAAAGAGGAATCATCTTGTGAAGTACAATTTAGATACTCAGCGACAACAACCACGGGTGACATCGAAGAGAGTATCTCTGTTGAACAAGATGAAGGTAATAAAACGATAACGGCTTCTATGTCCGTAAAAAACTCTGCTATAGTTAATATAGTTGGCCCAGCATCTCGATATGATGCATCAATGATCGTATCAAATGATACAGTAAGAGCTGGAGAACTTAAATTAATCGGTGGAAAAAATGAGGCTGGTAATAGTAGCACTACCGATATATGGACTTATAATATCTTGAAAAAAACATGGACTTTTGTAAAAAAATCTCCATTCCCTTATACTGATACTCTTCCTGCTCCTGCCTCAAATATAGATGCGTTGTACGGTAATAGGGTTGTTAAAATTGGTAGTAAAACATTAATTCTTCCAGGACAAATAACTCTTACTCCTGCTGCTCCGTTATATTCATCTCTAGCAGCAACTGAAGATACATTTGATAATAAAACTTTTCAGTTAGGTAGCAATAACACTATAGCTCGTATTGATTCAGCAACAGATAATGCAAGAAATAATTATAAAATTGCAACAAATCCTGATACTCAAAAAGTTTATATATATGGTGGTATTCATAAAAAGGTTACTGTTGATGATATTCCTGGAGATGTTGACCCGATTACAACAACATATACTCTTACAGATAATGTCAGCTTAGTTCGTGACAATGGTAGTTTTGAAAACATCGTCACTATAGATAATCCAGATAGACATCTTGCTGCTTTTGCAGCAGTTGATGATACTTTTTATCTTTTAGGTGGAAGTACAAAAGATAATAATACTGCTACTACTATATCAAAGACTTTCTTCAAATATGATAATAAAACAAAGAAATGGGCAGACATTAGTGACGCTTCAACAGGAGTTGCTTTTCTTTCACCTAATAATAGTGCAGAGATGGTTTATATAGAAAATGGTGAGAAATCGTTATATGTTTTTGGTGGAAAATTTGGAAGTGATATAAGTGAAGAAGATAAAGCTGCTTTATATAAATTTGATATAACAACAAGTACTTGGAGTAGATTAATAAACCAAATTATGCCTCCTAGCAGAACTAAACATAATCTAGTGCCATTTAGTAATACACATATATATCTGTTTGGTGGAGAAACTTCTGATGGAAAACCGATTAATGATCTATGGGTATTTGATATAGCTCTAAAGAAATGGGAGAAAATTAATTTCCCTCTTTTAGATCAAAAATTAGATCATCAAGCAGTTACTGCTTCTAAAGATGGTAGATATATTTATATATATGGTGGACAAACAGCTGACGGAATTGCATCAACAAAATTCATGGTGTATGATACAGAACTAAATTACTTTAAAGAACTTGCAGAGATCGGCACTCCTACTGGTACGGAATTTAATAGATTTGGACATCAGTTAGTATCTGCAAAAAATGGCAGTGTTATTCTGCTTATCGGTGGTTCTACAACTTTAGGTGGCGAACCTTCTGATAAAAATTATCAATATAATATTAATGAAAACACATGGACAGAACTTACTCCAACTGAAAGCACAACTGATCTTAAGGTAGCAGATCATACAGCTGTTAATAAAGATGGCGTTATATATGTTATAGGTGGAAGAAGTTCAAATCTTACAACAGGAACTGCATCAGACAAGGTTATAACATTAACATTTGCTGATAATGAAACAACTACAAAACCTGTTGTTGTAAATACTCTGAAAGATTTGACAACTGCAAGATTTAAACACTCTGCAACAGTTGTTGGAGAAGATATATATGTTGCTGGTGGATATACTACCGCTACCAATAAAACTAACAGTGTAGTTAAATTCAATACAACTACCCCTGCATGGAGTGATGTAAACTTAGCTACGGCAGTAGATGGAACAGGATTTACTAACTCTTCACTTGTAGCAGATGGCACAACGCTTTATCTTATTGGCGGGATGGATTCAAGTGATAATGAAATTGCTAAAATATATCAGTCTGTAGATGACGGTACATGGGCAGAAGTTCTTGCTGGTACTGGATCAACCTTAAACGGTGAAGTAAAATTTTCTGGACAAACTTATTTTATAAAAGCTAACGGTGCGTTTATAAACTTTGGTGGAGATGTGCTATCTATTATCTATCCATAGAAAGATCGTGCTAGGTAATATCAAATGTCAGTAAATGCGTAAAGAAAATAGATATGTATCGTAATTTAGGTAATATCAAATATCGTAAATGCGTAAAGAAAATAGATATGTATCGTATATTTGGATTAGTATATCATCTAAATATACGATATAACTTAATATGAG
>CAMQYB010000169.1 GCA_947039055.1 uncultured Deferribacteraceae bacterium | reverse complement strand
ATAATGATAGTAACTTTTGGTAATAACACACAAGTTGTTACAGCGAATAATATTTATGATAATTGCCACCAGTTTACAAGAGATCTGATAGTGGCATTAGCACAAAATACTCTTTTACGTCCACGATTGCAACGTTATATAGTTTCTCTTATGTACCCACCATTGTTTAACCCTAACCAACCTCTTAATGCACAGTATACCCTTACATACAATGCGATGATAACTAATCATGATGCCATTCAATTTGATCATACAGATTGTCAAGGAGTCCCTGCTAATAGCCTTATTATTTTTGTCAACCAGCAAACCATTGCTCATAGTATGATCCATTTAGGGAACGATACATGGGTAGGTGCAAATAACCTGCGTAGCTTAGGTCCTCGTGATTCTCAGGCATATCCAAACCCTCAAGCACAGACTCAAGCTGTGGATGTCCACTCCTATGACTTTATGTTTGGTCGTGCATATACAAGAACTATCCAGGGTGGCTGGGATAGATCTGCACCACTAGCTAATCCAAATTTTAACGATATGACAAATGTAGAGGGAAATTCATACAGAATGTATTACGTGCAATTATTCTAATCACAGTAATAAATCAGTAACTATTTCATAATTTTATTTAAGTACAAAAGCTTGATTTAGAGGGTAGTAACCTACTATTAAAAATATTTTAATAACTTATTTTTGATAGTAGGCAAACATAAAAAGTAAAGGAGTTTTACAATGATAGTTATATTAAAAGATAATAAATTCGTTCATATTGCTAACAGATACAAAAATTGTCACGATTTCACTAGAGATATAATCGTAGCCGCTTCAAATAAAGAAGTTCTTTCAACAGCGATGGAAAGATATATACAATCGATCAGAGAATCTATAACGAACCCGATGAACGTACCAGGAATTGGTGATAGAGATCCAATTGTTTCTATCTTCAGAAACATGATAACAAGTGGTGATGCAATTCTTTTTAATTCACAATCTCAATCAGATATACCAGGAGGAAGTTTAATTATTTTTGACAGCATTCAAGCAAATAATACCGTCGATATTGCACATAGTATGATTAAAATAAAACGCAACAGATGGATTGGTGCTAACAATCTAAATATTTTAGGTAAAATTAGTATTTGGAAATTTCTAAATTGGTGGTACTCAAAAGGGAAGTCTGGAGTTGTTAGATATCCTTTTATGTCACGTCGTAAACACTTTCCTTCACGTAGAGGTGGATGGAATAGAACAGGTACTATGACAAGTTTAGGAGGATGTTTTCAATATAAAATGTACTACATTCCGATATATAAACCAGTGTAAATAAACTTTAACAACTGCATAATTTTAGATAGATTTATTTCATAATTATAAAATTTATAATTATTTTAGATACAAATATTTTACACCTTTAAGGAGTTTAAAAATGAAATTAAATATAGTAAGTTACATAAGTTTTGACATCCCAGGCAATCGTATAGGGAGTCACGATTTTACAGGAGATGTAATAAAAAAAGCTTATTACGATGCTAAAGAATTTATTACGCCAACGATAAAAGAGTACATAGTGGGATGGTTCTCTATCTTACTAGGCACTTTTGGTAATACTGAAATTGCAAGAATATTCTCTATTATGATTAACAACCGTCACGCACAGCCTTTTGATCTTATAAGTTATATGAACAACGAAGTTCCTGCTGGAAGTTTGATTATTTTTGCAACCCCTGCTGATCTTAACGGCAATCGAATTATTCAACATAGCATGATTAAAGTTGAGAACGATACATGGATCGGTGTAGACAATTTGAAAAATTTAGGTATATTGAACTCCATACCGATAATATCTGAAACTTTAACTGATAATCCAACAGGTGTTTTTTCGTATCCATTAATGTCTCTGCGTACACATATCCCACCTAATGCTCCAGCACCTGCAGGTGGTTGGGGAGCAGATAGTAAAATGAAAAGTATCACAGGTGAACCGTACGAAATGTTTTATATGCCGATATTTTAAAACCATTTAAGTATAAACTATCTATTTATAAAATATTAATTTCTCTATCAGTAAATAAGTGAGATCAGTAGATAAGAGAAAAGTTTTATTATTTTATAATTTCACACACTTATCATGCGACATCTTATTATAGATTTCAAAACAATACTCCTTATTTATCATAAATAGGGAGTATTCATTATAAATATAATATTTTATTTAAATTGTTAAAATTTATTATTCATCATAATAAAGTAACCAACAATTATAGAAATATAGAAAAATATTAAAAACTTATTAGGTGGATTATGAAAAAAATAAAATTATTTATCACAACATTACTTCTCATCTCAATTATGACGATCACATTTGGATGCGAAAATAGCTCTGGTAATGGTAATGGAGGATCTACTGATACTGATACGGATACGGGACTTTTTAGTCACACAGTAACCGTAGAAAACAAATCGCAACAAACAGGGGGTTTTGTTATTTATCAAACCTCTCCTGATCAAGAAACAAACCCAAAACTTTATTCGCTCGCATGGATGGCTCAAACTATGCATCCTAACCAAAAAAAAATATTCAAATGGAATGATAACTATAGTTTTATGTGGGCTGAAACAGGAATGTTAAAAGTAGGTAGTAATCTAGCTGATGCGTCTGCTCATGAAATTAAAGCTATAGATCCAAAGGATCTAACTAAAAATATTGTAACTCTTACTAAAAAAAATAATTTATTTGCATTTAAAAATTCAACAACTGCTGGCGTAAAAGGTAAATTTACGATTGTCACAGATAATAAAATTCCAAACAATGTCGCATCTATCGGTCTCGCAGTGCAAGGCAAACCTGTAGTTGCAATAAATGCTCTTATCAATACTGAAAACAAATTTACACCCACTACAACCTATTGGATAATTTTTGGAGATTTTAAAGAAGGAGAAGTTCTTGATTTATCGACCATTACCAAATCAACGATAGAATTTAGCAAACCTACGAAAATTATTTTTCCTATAAATGTGACTGAAATAAATATAACTTTCAAAGCAGATAACACTTTTGAAATAACTCCTTAATGGATCAAAATAATTATACCCCTTATTTATCACAAATAGGGAGTATTTTTGATACCTAAATTAACCTCAATAAAACTCTCTAACATTTACTAATCAACAATTATTCAGCAACTAATCAATAACATTTATCAAGCTCAAATAACAATCAACTATCAGAATAATACAGCTCCTTTAACATACTTGCTATATAATTAGTAATGATATAAAATATCCTATGTATAAATAATATAATGTTATTGTACAATTAAAAAGTATCAAAGGAGGATATATATAATATGTTTATCTTAATTAAAAATAGCTCAATTTACTCACCTAAATTTATAGGTGAAAAAGATATACTTATCTGTAACGATAAAATAGTTGAAATTGGCGATAACTTAAATTATACATTTAAAAATTTAATCACAATAGACGGTAAAGGTAAAAAATGTGTTCCAGGATTTATGGATACACACATGCATATTATCGGTGGCGGTGGTGAAGCTGGATGTATAACAAGAGTTCCTGAAATCCCTCTATCAACTTTTATAACATCAGGACTTACAACCGTTACTGGCTTATTAGGCACAGACTCAATCACAAGAAATATCGAAACTCTAGTTGCAAAAACTAAATCATTAAATGAAAGTGGTATGAACGCTTACTGCTTAACTGGATCATATACATTTCCGTCTCCAACATTAACAGGCGATCTTCAGAAAGATATCGTATATATAAATGAAATAGTTGGTGTGAAATTGGCGATGTCGGATCATAGATCATCTGCTATAACGTTTGACGAACTTGAACGTCTTGCTCTTCATACTAGAGTTGCAGGAATGGTTGCCGGGAAAAAGACATTTGTAGAAGTGCATATCGGAACTGCAAAATCATACATAGAGATGATTTTAAAAGTTGTAGAAAAAGGACAAACTCCTGCAAGTGCATTCAAGCCAACTCATATATCAAGAAGTAAAGATCTATTTAAACAAGGTATACAGTTTAATAAAATGGGTGGATATATAGACATCACTTCCTGCCTAGCATCCCACCTACCTATGGACGAATCTTTTGCAATGCTTAAAGAAGAGAAAGCGTTACTTGATAGAGTGACATTAAGCTCCGATGGTAACGGTAGCTGGAACAGAGTTGATAGCGACGGCAAAATAATTGAGATCGGAAAATCAAGCTGTAATGAAGTGCATAACGGTATAAAATTTTTAGTTGAAAATAAAGTGCTAACTCTTGAAGAAGCACTACCTTTTGCAACAAGTAACACAGCTGGTGGACTTGGTATAGAGAATGAAAGAGGATCAATTAAAGAAAATTACTACGCAGATTTATTACTGCTAGATGATAAACTTGAGATTGATACGGTTATCGCTAATGGAAATATTATGATGCAAAATAGAGAAGTATTAGTGAAAGGATATTACGAGTAAGTTT
>CAMQYB010000168.1 GCA_947039055.1 uncultured Deferribacteraceae bacterium | reverse complement strand
ACAAAAATTGGTGTTATATCTACAAACTCATTAATGCTAGTATCTGATAAAGTTAATAGATCAACTAAAAGCAAATTAATAGCGATCGGTAGTGTTACAGCGTTTGCACTTATCTCAACCTATCTACTGATCCCTAAAATGGATTATCTACCTAAAGGAAATAAAAATCTTGTTGAAGCTTTTCTAACTATTCCTCCTGGATTATCAATTGCTGGAAGAACAGAGATTAGTAATACTTTATTCAAATATGTTGAACCTCATATCGGTGCAGAGGTAGGTGGATATCCAGCTATTGAAAACTTTTCATTTGCAAGTGGTACATGGGGTATAAGTTTATATGTTACAGCTGAAGATAAAAATCGAGCAGGGGAAATTGTTCCACTGATAGCAAAAGGAATAGCAGAAATTCCAGGTATATTTGGTGCTAGTAATCAATCAGAACTTTTTAAAATCGGACGTGGATCTGGTAGTCAACTGTTGCTATTTATATCAGGTGCTATGGAGTATGATGAACTTGCATCAAAAGTTTTATTAATACAAAATAGAGTGCTTGAAAATATCCCTGGAGCACAAGTAAGATCTAATCCTAATGCTAATCCTGTATGGCCTGAGATATATTTCTATCCTGATAGAGAAGCGTTAAAAGCTGCAGGTATATCTACAAGTGAGATGGGTATGGTGCTTGATGCATTTCTTGATGGTAGAACTGTTGCTGAAATAACAGATGCTGAACTTGGAACAATTGATATTGTTCTGCAAGGCACATCTTCATTATATAATAACCCGAATGAGATTAATTCTATACTTGTAAACTCTCCGTACGGGCCTCCTGTTCCTATCTCTAACTTAGCAACTATTGTTGAAACTTTAGGTGTTGAACGTATTAGAAGATATAACTCACAAAGATCATTCTCTCTATCTATTACAACAACTGAAAAGATGGTGTTAGAAGAGTTACTTAATAAAACTATGGATGAAGTAATTGAACCTCTTCGTGCAGAAGGGTTAATTGATGGAATAAATGTTACAACAAGCGGTGCTGCCGATAAATTAAAACAAGCTCAAACAGCGTTACTTAGCAATATGTTTCTAGCTGTTATGATAACTTATTTACTGATGGCTGCGTTGTTTAATAACTTTCTATATCCGTTAATCATATTAATCACCTTACCGCTTGCAGCAACTGGAGGGTTTTTAGGACTTGGAGCAACTAATCTACTATTAACATCTCAGCCACTTGATATATTAACTCTGTTAGGATTTATTATGCTGATAGGTATAGTTGTAAATAACGCCGTTCTTATTGTGCACCAATCTATAGCTAATGTTGATTACGGTATGAGCAGTAAAGAGGCTATAGCAGACTCAGTTAAAACACGACTTCGCCCTATCGGTATGAGTACATTATCGTCTCTTTTTGGTATGCTACCGTTAGTTATAGCACCTGGAGCTGGAAGTGAACTATATCGTGGACTTGGATCAGTTATCGTTGGTGGACTTGCATTTTCAACTGTTTTCACAGTGTTTATTATACCAGCTTTACTATCTTTTGTATTAAAAGATAAAGTTAAGATAATTAAATAATTATATAAGATAAAGTTAAGACAACTAAATAATTATATAAGATAAATGGATATTATTTTTATATATTTTATTGCTAATATCAATCATTAGTGCTATCCTTTTATATGATAAAAAATAGTAAAGTAGTAGGAGTTTATGGATAACAACCATTTTGATAGTCACAACACAAAAAGTATAGCTGAAAAGCTATTAGCCTTACCATTGTTCCAAGGTCTTGATATAGATATCGAGATTATGAACGACATCGTCACAACATCAAGAGAACTTCATCTTCTTAGAAACGAACTTATATTTCGTATGGGTGAAAGATACCACAAGGGTATCTATTTTATACTTAGTGGTAAAGTCACTTTGGTAAAAAAAGATATGAGTATTATATCGCACGTATACGAACATGATTCGATTGGATTAACTGCATTTTTTGGTAAAAATATGTATGATAATAGTGCTACAGCGTTTTCAGATTGTTATATAATATTTCTGCCAGAGTTAGCTATATACAGACTTATGGATAGATATAAGAAATTTAAAAAACGATTAATTAAACAAATCAAACAAAGATTTGCAGAGTTTGGCAATACACATACGAACTATCTATTCAATTCAAACACTAAACAAGTTAGTAAATATATGAAATCTCCATTAATAACTATCAATGCTTCAGCGTCGGTACTAGACACGATAGAACTTTTTAATAGAGTAAATGTGCGAATGTTAGTTGTCACTGGTAGAAAAAATTCTATTCAAGGCATTATAACAAAAGATATGATCCTTGCAAAACTTCCATCAATGAACACTAATAGTAAACATAAAGTTAAGCAAATAATGGATAAAAATCCGTTATATTTTCCTTGTGAACTTCCAACAGATACTGCACTCGGTCAGCTTGGAGTCAATAAACAAAAATATGCTATTGTAACTTGCAATGATAAACCTGTTGGAATATTATCTAAAGACACTCTCTTAAAAGCTGCTAGTGAAAATGTTAATATTTACCTCGCAAACATACAAAACTTAAACAGCATTGAAGAGCTGAACTCATATCACCTTAACTTAATCTCATCTGCTCAATACATATTAAGTTCAGCAAGAATATCTAGAGAAGAGATTGAATCATTATCATACTCTCATATAGCTATACTTCGCAAACTTTTTGATATCACAAGTAACGCATTCGCTAAAAACAATAACTTCACATTATCAGATTACGATTACTCTTATGCACTTTTAGGGCCTCTTGCTAGAAAAGAATCTGACCTCTCACCATTTATATGTACTGCGATTATTTTAGATGATGCGATCACTGATGATGAACTTAATAACTTTAGAGAGTACTCTAAAACATATTTAAAAAATATAATACTTACTGGCTATAAATTAAATTACCAAGCAGCAGATAGGTATATGAATTCAGAGTTTATCAAACGTAAATCAGAGTGGATACAAGATATTGATGCATGGATAGAAAATCCTAACAGCCGATCTAACATACCATTTTTTGCATTAAATGATAGCACTCTTCTTGATGGCGATAACGACATGATGAGAGATCTAAACCAGTATCTATATAAAAAACTGATGGATCATCCTGCTCTTTTTGGTCAACTAATCAACGCTGTTACGATTAAACTTCCTATATCATTTTTTAGCAAATTTATTTTGAGCGATATAGAAGAACATAAAAATAAAATAAATTTATTTGAAAATGGTATCAACTATCTATCAATAATCAATAAGGTTCTTAAAATTTATACAGGTATAAACGACACCACAACAGCTGCACGATTAAGATCTCTAGCTAGGTTTGATTTAATGCCTAAAGAGTTAATAAAAGTAACAATGGAATCGTATGACGTAATATTTGCAACCCTTCTAAATGAGCAAATTAATCAATCTTTAGAGAACCAACCGATAACAACATTCATAGAACCAGGGTCACTATCACTTGTTTACCAAGAGAAGCTTTTACGAGCATTTCAATTTCTAGCAGACTACATCAATCATGCAAAAAAACTGATTGAAGATTTATAAAATAACTTATTTACAATAAAGGATCGTTATGGATAAAAGTAACCAACAAAAATTAGTAGTATTAATAGATGCAGATAATGCATCGCCAAGCATAATATCAGACTTAACAGCAGAGATCGTAAAATATGGCGTAATCAATGTGTTTAGAATATACGGCGATTGGACGAAACCTAACCTTAAAGGATGGAAGGAAGTTCTGCTTGATTATGCGATAAAACCTATTCAGCAATTTAGTAACACAAGCGGTAAAAACTCTACCGACAACGCATTAATAATAGACGCAATGGATCTTTTATATACAGGTAAATTTGAGGGATTTTGTATCGTATCATCTGATTCTGATTTCACAAGATTAGCATCAAGAATTAGAGAAGAAGGATTGAAAGTTTACGGCTTTGGAGAGAATAAAACTCCTAAAGCATTTATATCAGCGTGTGATAAATTTATTTTCACAGAGATATTAAAAGCCGATAAAGCCGAATTAAACCAAATTAAGAAACCTGATAAAAAAGCATTAATAGGTAATAAAAAATTAATCACATTATTAAAGATAGCTGTTGAAGCATCAGCTGATGATACAGGTTGGGCTTACCTTGCAGATGTTGGACAGTATATAACTAATCGTGAAAAAGAGTTTGATCCACGAAATTATGGATACCATAAATTAACCGAACTAATCAGAAACGTTGATGTATTTGATATCGATGAAAGACGTGATGATAAAGTTAAACATATCAAACTTATTTTTGTAAAAGATAAAGAACGTGAGATGGGTAATCTATAAGCAATATTTTGAGATGAGATAATGTGCAAGATACGGATTAATCACCAACATCATTTGCACAAAATACAACACATCAGAAATACCCCATCCCTTCTAAAATTTAAATATCAATTTAATACCACTACTTAACAATTTTAAGATAGTGGTT
>CAMQYB010000167.1 GCA_947039055.1 uncultured Deferribacteraceae bacterium | reverse complement strand
TTTCTAATGTACTTAATCAAGATGATTTTACTGCAGGCGTAACTTACAGATACGCATTTGGTAGCAAGTGGAATAAATAATTTTAAATATTATTATGATTTGAAATTATATAATGTTGAGACACAATGTAACAACATATTATCGATTTAAAGAATTATAAAAATTTGAGTTACAAACAATATTAGTGCTATTTTTTTATTACATATAAAAGAGTAGCACTATTTTTTTATCTAATTTTCAACTTGTTTTATCAATCTAAAATAAACTATTGATACTTTAAAGATCTAGTATTAATCTATCCATACACTAAAAAGTATCGCAACAAGATTTTTTTATTATTTATAAGGGGAGTTTCATGAAAGAGATAAAAGAGATGGTGATCGGAGATAACTTAATTATAGTTGACGGAACAACGCTGAAATTTCCGATGTCACTAGTTGAAGTTGTTGCTGTTTTTGGAGAGTATACCGTAGCAAAAGGTATAGCGTCACATACAGATTGGTATAAGACAACGTATGTTTTTCATAACTATGGAATTCTGTTTTCAACAGATGATTATACACTTAAAAACCTTAAACGTAATAAAGCATATATAGATGATGAACATTTTATTGAGAGTATCACAATTTATAAAAACTTATCAGAAAAAATGATTTCATCGAAATTGAATACTGTTTTTGAATATCCGAAATCTGTATGTAATATAAAAATAATGATTAATCAATATGAAAATAAAGAAACTATTCCATCAGAAACTTCATGTCGTAACAATATGATTGAGATATTTCCGTCGTACACGACAAAAGTCTATATTTTACCTCCTGACAATATGGAAGTTGAGTTTGATAATGAGGGACAATTTATATATCCAGTAGTGGTATCATACTCTCCTAAACGTCCACAATCAGCTGAAAATTATAAAATTAAAAAGCTAAAAGAAGAGGAGCTACATTTTGATAATTTTAATTTCAAACTAGCTATTCTACAAGTTTTGATTTACGATTTAGAACTATTAAAACCGTATTTTAATATAGAAGATTTTTCATATCAATACACAGGTAGCGAGATTGATTTAGAGAGTGAGAAACCGATTAAACCAGCGATAAATTTCTTTAAAAAATTACCAATACCAAAATCATTAGCAGAGAAAGTTGAGGAGATTAATATGGATGGTGGTAACGATATCTATATGAATATAACGCCTCAATGGGACGGTGAGGACGGATATTTTGATATTAATGCAATAAGCGATCTTGAGATTTCACAGTTTCATAATCTTAAAAAAGTAAGTATTATGAGTGATAAGTTTGATGATATGAAAAAGATATTTAACAGTAAAAATATAGAGGTTGAATAATAGTTTAATTTATAATTATATATATGATTATATGAATTGTTGATTTACTTAATATTTCGTAAATGTTATGCTTAAAAGTAGAGATGTTGTTTTACTAATCTTGATGTAATACCAAGCAGTTGTTAATACAAAATTATTATTAAATTAAAATTGAGGTGTAGGAATGGATAAGCAAATTAAAAAAGTAATTGATGAATTCACTAAACAATCGGAAGGATTTAATGAGTATCAAAAGATGTTTTCAAGTGAAACAATCAATCAGTTTGCAATTGATAATATTAAATTTAATGGTACAGAAAAAGTCTTAGAAGTTGCTGCTGGAACTTGTGGACTTGGACGAGTGATATCTCCACTTGTTGCGAGTATTACAGAGCTTGATGCAACAGAGGCGATGCTTAATATCGGAAGAAATGAGGCAGAGAAAGCAGGGCTTAAAAACGTTGATTTTAAGATTGGACTTGCTGAGGAGTTACCGTTTGATGATAACAGTTTTGATTGTGTAGCATCACGATTAGCTTTTCATCATTTTGCAGATATCAATAAAGCTTTTGCAGAAATGTATAGAGTATTAAAAAAGGGTGAAAAACTTGTAATTCTTGATATGGAAGCTCGTACGGAAGAGTTGCGTGAAGTAGCAGATCATTTTGAGACACTTAGAGATCCGTCACATGTTAGATGTGTATCAAAAGCAGAGATTGAGAAATTATCTAAAGAGCATAAAATGGATATTACGTTTTGTCAAACAATACAAATTCCAGTTTTATTACCTGCTTGGTTGAAGTTAACAAAAACTCCTGATGATACATCAGCACTTATTGAAGAGGCGATGTTAGAGGATATTAATGGTGGAGAACCTACAGGTATGTCGCCATATTTACAAGTCAACGATATTTTCTTTAATCACTTATGGATGCTTACTATTTTGGTGAAATGATCGTACTCTCCATTAATCTATCTCAAAGTTGATATGAGATCGCTATGAAATTTTACTTTATACCGTTAATATGTTATAGGTATATATCGCATATAGGTAATATTAAGAATTTATAAATGGATGATATATGAATTTTAAGAGTGAGACATGTGTTGGTCGTAACAATAGATCATTAACATTATATTATACAAAATCAGAGGCAGATGATGGAGCAAGATATGCAAAATCAACTTATCATAAAGAGATGGTTTCGTATAAATGTTCAAGTTGTGGTTACTATCATTTAGCACCAGCAAATAGAAATACTCCACTTGCAACTAAGCGATGCAACTGTGTAGATAGAAATGGATCAAGTAAAGATTTATATATAAGCAAGTCATCGGCAGAGAAGCGTGCAAAGATTTTACTTTCAGAAAACGGTGTAAAATTGTCAGTATATAAATGTGTTGAAGAGAGAGGATATCATCTATCAAAGGACAGACGATAATTGCTATTTTTGAGTATTAAAATATCATAAATAATTGCATAAAAATCAACCCCTATAGTTTTAACGCTGTAGGGGTTTTATATTATACATCACAGATATTAAATAATATCATAAACATAGTTTTTCATATCGCTTAAAATTATCCTAAAATTTTCTGTAAATCCTCATCAGGAGTAGAGATAGGAGTTAGGTTAAATTTCTCAACTAAAACCGATAAAATAGCAGGAGAAATAAATGCTGGAAGGCGTGGACCTATATAAATATTTTTAATTCCAAGTGCCAATAAAGTTAGTAAAACACATACTGCTTTTTGTTCATACCATGAAAGCACTAACGTAAGTGGAAGTTCATTAACCGAGCATTCAAACGCTTCAGATAATGCAACTGCAACTTTGATCGCACTGTATGCATCGTTACATTGTCCCATATCCATAATGCGTGGAAGTCCACCAATTTCACCTAAATCCATATCGTTAAATCTATATTTACCACAACCAAGTGTTAAGATTATTGAGTCTTTTGGAGCTTGTGTAACAAAATCTGTATAATAATTACGACCAGGATTTGCTCCATCGCAACCACCAACTAAAAAGAAATGTTTGATAGCTCCTTGTTTTACTGCATCAACAACTGTGCCTGCAACAGATAAAACTGTGCCATGTCCATAACCAGTTGTAAGAGTGTCGCCACCATTAATACCTGTCATTTTATGAAGCTCTTTATATCCACCAAGTTCTAACGCTTTTTTAATAACTATAGTGAAATCTTTTTTGTCATCTATATGAATTATATCAGGATATGACACCATCGACGTTGTGAAAACACGATCAGCATAACTTGATTTAACAGGCATAAGACAATTTGTTGTAAATAAAATTGGTGCTGGAATATCTGCAAACTCTTTCTGTTGTGATTGCCATGCAGTACCAAAATTACCTTTTAAATGTGAATACTTTTTAAGTTCAGGATATCCATGTGCAGGTAACATTTCGCCGTGAGTATAAATATTAATTCCTTTACCTTCAGTCTGTTCTAAAAGCAAACCTAAGTCATGCAGATCGTGACCAGTTATAACGATAAAAGGACCAGCCTCAATATTTGTGCTTACTTTTATCGGTACTGGTGTTTTAAATGCACTAGTATTTGCACTGTCTAGTAGCTCCATACATTTTAGATTAACCATGCCTGATTCTAAAACTAAACCTAGTAACTCATCTATTGAAAGATCTTTGTGAATAGCCTCAAGTCCAGTATATAAAAAGTTTAAAACATCTTCGTCTGTTTTTCCAAATATTGATGCATGATGAGCGTATGACGCCATCCCACGGATACCAAATAAAAGTATAGATTTCAACGAACGAATATCTTCATTACAAGTCCAAAGAGTATTCATATCTATCTCAACAACAGGTGCATAATTTGTTCTTAACTTATCTGTTGCAACACAAAGATCTGTACAAGTTTCATCGTTAAAACTTACATTCGTAACTGTCGTAAATAAACCGTCCATTAACATCTGATCGGTTTGCTTCGTACGATCTGATTTCGCAGCCGTTGCAAGAGCAATTAATTTTGAGGTTAATTTATCTTGTAAATTCGCTGTATCAGATTTTTTCCCACATGAACCGTTTACTGTGCAACCAGTACCTTTAGTAGTTCCTTCACATTGATAACAAAACATTGACATAATTATTCTCCTTTTATAAAACAAAATTTAAAATATGAACGTATTTATAAATTACTAAAATTTAAAAATACCTAAATCATTTACGTAAAA
>CAMQYB010000166.1 GCA_947039055.1 uncultured Deferribacteraceae bacterium | reverse complement strand
AAAATAGTAGAAATTTGATTACGATACGGTTAAATTAAAATTATAACGATTAAGTTGATGAATTATAAATTTAGACAGTTTTCAAAATATTGACTAAAGTTATTATAGTAGAACAGTGTTTATTATTAATTGGATAAGTGTGAATGAGTGTATAGATTGGTATTAATAGAGTTATAAAATAGTAGTTACTTTTTATATACAGTGCTTTGAAATGTATCATAGGACATTTAAAAAGCAGTACGATAGTTTTGTCTACCATACTGCTAAAATTTATAAACTTAATGAAAAAATCTACAGTTATCTATGTGTAAAATACTTGTAATAATTGGATTATGATTTCACATAACATTTCATGATTTACTATAAATCAATAGTAGTGCTAAACGGTTTATAATATGAGAAGGTAAACTTACAAGGATAATCTTTTAGAAGTTCGGGTGTTTTTTCTAAAAACTCTTTTATATCGTAAGTGATAAAATCTATATAGATATAGCTACCTATTGATCTTCCAAGTTCGATAGATGATGTATAAGTAGATATTTTATCAGACGCATTTTGTGCATTAATCAAAGCTTCCCCTAACTCTAAACCTTCTTCATTTATAAGAACAAGAAATCCAGCAACAGCTCCCATTTTTAGTAGTTCTAGATTTATAGCGTTATCATTACTGTAGTAACTACTTAGTAGAGAGTTAAATGAAGTTGTGCCAAAAGTGACATCATATCTGTAAGGAGAGTATTCATCATCATCTAACTCAATTTGAAATGAGGTAAATCTTTCTTGTGGACTAGTAAAATATTGTTTATCATTTTTTTCTAGCGTATCGATTAGATGTTCTTTAAGATCAGAGAGAGGTATCATTCCATCAAGTTTTGTATCGCTTTTATCTACAGTACCGATATATAGATTACTTATCGCTTCACCAGTAACCATATCCATCATAAGATAGAAAATATGATAAGAGTCACTATCATCTAATTTACAAACGTGTTCATTATAAAATTTGATATTAAAATCACCACTATCGTTTTCATAATCAACAGCCACAAGCATATCAGATATAGCTATATTTACATCTTTCATTTTGAGCGTAAACCCATCAGATTTATCACCTTGCATAAATGGTGTGAACGTCCATTTCTCTTTAAATTTTTCAGGCATTTGAGATACGATATAAGGTGTTAGATAAAATAGATATAGGTTGCCTTCGCAAGTAAATGTAAATTCAAAATCACCACCTAAGTTGAAATAGATATTCTCAGATATTAATGATACGCCTTCATTTGCAAAATCACTAATAGAGGCAGGATCAATAGATTTATCTTGAGCTTTCATTTTGGTCAACATATCAGAAAGTTTTTCTTCGTTTTCAGTAAACCATATCCAGAAATTTTCTACACGTTTTTTGAATGAAATATTATTAACGTCATTTGCTAAACAATCAACTAAGTAACTAGCTAGATCTTTATACACATCTTCATCTGCATTATCTTCTGGAATATCAGCTAGAATATCTTCAATATATTTTTGTACTTTATCATATTCGTGTGTTCCTTCACAGCAAGCGTATGCAAGTCTATACACCCATTTAGGATCAGTTGCACCAGCGTCTTTGAACGACTCTAATACGGTTATCGCTTTATTGTACTCACCGATATTATTATATGCTACTGCCAATTTTCCTGATATATCAAAATCTTTTTCATACCCTTGAAACCCAGTGATTAACGTGATGATTTCATTATGTTTATCTTCATCATATAGCTTGTCAACTTTTTGTAATATTATTTCCTTCATTAAGCAATCCCCTTGAAATTGTTTTTTATCCACCCATAAATATTATATATGAACCAATTATCTATAACAATAATTATTTAATTAGAATATTATTATATTTAGATTGAAGATATTTTCTTTAGTGGTTATAAACTCCATTTTATTCGCTAAAGATATTTAAATTAAGTTTGATGAAAAATTGTATAACTTTTATATTGGTTAATATTTGTCATGAATTTAAAGTTGGTTAAAGTGTATGATATCGCTATTATGCCTAAAATATGAAAGATGAAATTTATAAGGATATTTCTTGAAAATAGCTGGTATTTTAGATAGGAACTCATTAATATCATAGATAATAAAATCTATATAAACGAAAGCACCTACAGATCTACCTATATTAATTGATGTCCCAAGTGCCACTATTTCATCGGTAATTTTTTGAGTATTTTTAAAAGTCTTATCATTTAAACCTTCGTGATCTTGAACGATAACAAACGCAGTATAAACACCCATTTTTAATAGAGTTAGATTGATACTATTGTTTTTAGCATAATACTCATTTTGTAGTTCATGAAATGAAGTTGTGCCGAAATTAACCTCATATCTTAAAGGAGATTTATCATCATGTTCTATCTCCATTTTGAAAGTTATAAATCTATCTTTAGGGTTTGAAAAAAGTTTTCTATCCCTCTCTTTAAGTGTATCAATTATATTCTGTTTAAGGTCGGTAAGTGGAATCATGTGATCAAGTTTTAGATCACTTTTAATTACTTTATTGATATAGATATGACCTATAGCATCACCTATTGCAAAATTTACCATAATTAAAAAAGTGTTATAGGCTAAATTATCATCAAGTGGAGATAGATTTTCATTGTAGAACTGTAAGTTAAAACCTGTATGATTTACACCGTCACCGTAATCTACAGCGACAAAAATATCAGCTATATGAATAGGGTTATTAATGCCTGGTAAGTTCATAGAAAAACCATCAGTTTGTCCCATTAAAAAAGGTATGAACGTCCATTTATCTTTAAACTCTCTAGGCATTTTAGATATTAGATAAGGGGTAGTATAAAATATAGATGGGTTTGCTTTACAAGAAAATCCGAACTCATAATCTCCACCGAAATTAAAATGAAGTTTATCAGATATTATAGATATTCCAGCACTCACAAAGTCAGTAATTTCATCAGAATTCGTGACAGTATTATTTTTCATACTATCTATCATGTTAGAAAGTTTTTCTTCATTTTCAGTAAACCATACCCAGAAATTTTCTACACGTTTTTTAAAAGATAGGTTATCCACATCATTTTCTAAACATATAATTAAGAAATCAGATAGATCTTTATATACTTCATCATCTTGATTATCAGCTGGAATATTGTTTAAAATATTCTCAATATATTTTTGTACTTTATGATACTCTTTTGTACCTACGCAATGCGAGTATGCGAGTCTATAAACCCATATCGGATCGTTAATACCTTGTTCACTAGATAACAGCAATAAATCTATAGCTTGGCTATATTGCTTATTATTATTATATGCACGAGCTAACTGTCCTGCTAGTTCGTAATCGTTTTCGTATCTAGGAAAGTTTGTAATAGTTGAAATTATTTTTTCATGTTGATCTTTATTATAATATTTTTCAACTTGTTTTAATATTATATCTTTCATTTGTAAGTTGCTCATGATAGGTTATTTTTTCACCCAGCCTTTTTCATTTAAAAAAGTAGTTGTTGTGGTTTCCGTCATACGAGAGCATGCTATTTTATGTGGAGTATTATTTTTCCATGTATAGAAATCGCTATTATCTTCTATTGATAATCCTGTTATTTCATATTTATTGTTTACATCTAAAACAACAAAGTAATCATTTTTTGAAGCAGACATTTCATAGTAGTTTTGAATAGTTGCATTCAGATCAATTTCACCAAAGAGAGCGTAATATTCTTTAAATTTAGCGTAAAAATCTTCTGATGTTAACATGTCAGAAATCAAGCCGTACGGATATTTATAGAGTTGATATGTTGTGAAAAAGTTTTTATGAGTTTTGATAATTTTAGTAATATCTTGACCGTTATGAATAACCTTTAATTTGCCATTAATTAGAGAGTATTCAAGCTGTGGTGCATGAGCAGATTTATAAAATATTACTTTCTGATTATCAGTAGATGTCATATCAATATAGGCTTTATAAGTTATGCCTACATTTTTTCCACCTTGATCGTTTCCACCGTAACCAAGTTTATAACTTTCAACTTTGATAGTAATATCACCTTTATATCCGATGAAATTATTAGCTTTAAAAATTTGTGCTTTAACTTTTGGATCAGCAACATTTATTTCAATTTTAGCACTGTTGTTATCTTTTGCATAAAGGGTTAATGCTGAAATAAGTATTAATATAAGTGTGAATATTGGGTTTAGTTTTTTCATAAAATTCTCCGTGCAGTAACAAGTTTGTATTTTAGTATATATGGTTAATTATAGCAAACAGTAAATAAAGTAGAATGGCATAGTCTGGAGATTGAGATATATTATCGTACTGTTAATAGATAAAATAAGAGTGATAAAATAAGCAGTAAGTGATGATTAAAAAAATCAAGATAATATTACAAGAAATATAGAGTAATAATGGTAAGGATAAAATCAAGAGGTTAATTTTAACGATATAGATAATTTATAAGAATATCAGTTTATGATTAGAAACAAGTAGCAATTAAAATAAGTGAAGGCAATACATCAAACGAATATATCGGATAAACATGCAAAACTA
>CAMQYB010000165.1 GCA_947039055.1 uncultured Deferribacteraceae bacterium | reverse complement strand
TCCTATCTATCTATCAAACATATAATATTATTATTTTTCTCTTTCCTTTTTCAAAAAACCATGTATACTAAAAACATAAATAGTAATCATTACTATTTATATAGATACATTTATACTTTTTTAAAAAAATATATTAATAATCTACGCCTAGACTATATGTATATATCTTTGTATTTATATGAAAAATATTGATTTATAATAAAAGGAGAGAATTATGGATAACAAGAAATTAACTACAGTTGTTGGAGCACCAGTATCTGACAATCAAAACGCATTAACTGCTGGAAAACGTGGACCTATGCTTCTGCAAGATGTATGGTTTTTAGAGAAACTTGCTCATTTTGATAGAGAGGTTATACCTGAAAGAAGAATGCACGCTAAAGGGTCTGGTGCGTTCGGAGATTTTACCGTAACACACGATATATCTAAATATACTAAAGCTAAAATCTTCTCTAAAATAGGAAAGAAAACTGAACTATTTATGAGATTTTCAACTGTAGCTGGAGAGCGTGGGGCTGCTGATGCTGAAAGAGATATCAGAGGGTTCGCAACGAAATTTTATACAGAAGAAGGGAACTGGGATTTAGTTGGAAATAACACTCCTGTATTTTTTCTTAGAGATCCATTAAAATTTCCTGATCTTAACCATGCTGTAAAAAGAGATCCACACACAAATATGAGATCTGCTCAAAACAACTGGGATTTCTGGTCATCATTACCTGAAGCTTTACATCAAGTTACGATCACGATGAGTGAAAGAGGATTACCTACTTCTTACCGTCACATGCACGGTTTCGGTAGCCATGCGTTCAGTATGATTAATAAAAATAATGAAAGAACTTGGGTTAAGTTTCATATGGTTACTCAACAAGGAATTCAGAACTTAACCGATCACGAAGCTGAACAAGTTGTTGCTAAAAATCGTGAGAGTAATCAACAAGATTTATTTGATGCAATTAATAATAAAAACTTTCCAAAATGGGAGATGTTTATACAAGTTATGACGGAAGAAGAAGCTGATAAAATGCCGTACAATCCGTTTGATCTTACTAAAGTTTGGTCTAAAAAAGATTTCCCACTAATACCTGTTGGAATGCTTGAACTTAATCGTAATCCTGCAAACTATTTTGTTGATGTTGAGCAAGCTGCGTTTAATCCTGCACACGTTGTACCAGGTATTAGCTTCTCACCTGACAGAATGTTACAAGGTAGATTATTTTCATACGGTGACGCTCAACGTTACAGACTTGGAGTAAATAATAATCATATCCCTGTGAACGCTCCTAAATGTCCTGTTAACTCATACCATAGAGATGGTGCTATGAGAACGGATAGCAATCAAGGTGCAACTATCGGATATGAGCCTAACACAAAAGGTGAGTGGCAAGAACAACCTGAGTTTAAAGATCCTGCTATGAAACTTGAAGGGGACGCTTATCAGTACGATTATAGAGAAGATGATAGCGATTACTACTCTCAACCTAAAGCACTTTTCAACCTTATGAATGACAATCAAAAACAAGCGTTATTTGATAATACTGCAAGAGCTATGAACGGTGTAACTAAAGCTGTTCAACTAACACATATTACAAACTGTTTTAGAGCTGATCCTGCATACGGTAAAGGTGTTGCTAAAGCGTTAGGTATTCCTGAGAATGAAATTAAAGCTTAATTGAATTAGATGAATAATTTTTAAACATTAATATTTTTGTATTAATTTTATTTAATTATTTTTGAATTATTAGCCTCAATAGACGTCAATGTTTTATTGAGGCTTTTTTACGTTGCAACTAATATAAAAAGTTATATATTTATATAAGATGAATTGATAATTTAATTTATGTACTTATTAATATTGACATTTATTTTCTTTCTGAATAAACTAAATTTGTATGACAACATACGGAGCGAATATGAAAAAAATCACGATCAGTTTACTATTAATTTTAACACTCTCAGTTGGAGTAGTTTTTGCCAAAAACAATGTCACTCCTAATTGTATATATAAAGGTGTACCTCTTTACGGCAAGGTAAGAATTGTGAAAAATTTCGGTGATTTCAAAGTGCAATATGTTGAGTCATTTCCTGATATTAAAGTGCAATATGTAACTCATTTTCCTAGTCAGTGTGGAGAGTGGCAAATTGTTGATAATTTTGCAGATTTTACAATTGAAATAGTCGATCGTTTCGCCGATATTCAAGTGAAAAAAGTGAACAATTTTCCAGGATTACAGTAACAATAACTACCAACATCTATGTTACTTAAAATAAATCAAAATATAAAAACTAAATAAAAGAACTATAAAAAACAAAATAAAAAAGTAGAGAAACAAGAATGAATAAACCTAATCAAACTGAGTATGTTTTAGAAGATGTAATTGAAAAAAATAGTGAAAATCCTCGTAAATTTATTATACCTACAGCCGATGAAATCGACAATCTTAAAGTTGGTAATTCTGTGAGATTAATTTTCACAATGCAAACGCCTCAAGATGATGGTTGTTCGGCTGAAAGAATGTGGTTGACTATTACTACTATTAAAGATAATAAATTTTCTGGACAACTGGAGAATACTCCACACTACCTTAAATCTATCAAGTGTGGCGATATTATAGATTTCAAAAAAGAGAATATCGCAACTGTGATTGTTAAAGGTACGGCTAAATTTGATGAGCAACAACTTGTGTTTATATCTAAGCGAGCTGTTGAAAACCGTGAGATAAATTGGATAGTTAGAACCGATGATTTATGTGGTGAAAATGATAGCGGTTGGCAACTTTTTTACGGTGATGAAGATGATGAATATCTTGATGATCCAAGCATGATTGTGCGACTTACAATCGAACAAGTTCTACTTTTTGAACCTCTGCTTGAGACACCATTTATAGATAGAGGTTACGCTTATGAGTATGTTGATGAGATTAAAATGTTCGTTGAAGCTGATGATTGGGTAGCTCCTGAAGATATAAACGAATAAGTTAATAGATTATAAATTATATACATTAGTAGATTATAAAAATTAATAAATCATAGAAATGAGGAAAAAAGAATGGAAACAGTTACATTAAAATTGAATGCAAAACTACAGCCGATAGATCGTGGTGAGTGTTATGAAGAGCCTTTAGCCGAACTTATGACGGATGCTAAATTCGGATCTGTTACAGGTGGCGGAACAGCGATGATTGAAGTGGACGGTAATAATGAAGTTGATTACTGTGATATTGCGATTGAACTGCCTGATACATCTGATGAGTCTATAAAGCGTTTGATTGATATTATAGAAGATTTGAGTATTCCTGTTCCTAAAGGTTCATTGTTGCAGTACGGTAACGGTGTTGAAACTCCTATTGGATCGTTTGAGGGGCTTGCTATATATTTAAGTGGTACAGAGTTGCCTGATGAAGTTTATGAAAAGTGCGATGTGAATGTGGTTGTTGAGAGTATTGAAGATATTTTAGACGACAACGGATTAATGTTAAGTCACATGGATGGGGCTCAAGATACGGCACTATATTTTTACGGATTTTCTTTTGAAGAGATGAAAGAAGCTATAACTCCTTTTCTGAATGAGTACCCATTATGCAAAGGTTGTAGAGTTGTTCAGATCGCTTAGGTTTTCGACACTTAGATATACAAGATATAATACTTCAATATTTTGAGTAATAATATTGATCCATGTTAGCGAGTTTAATTATTAACAGTAGAGTGGAATGTTAAAACCCAAAACAGATAACCTGTAATATAAAATTCAGATATAATGGCTTGAGTTATGAAAGTGTTTGTTGTATGGTATCTGTTCAGGATTATTTAGTAATTCTGAAAAATAAAGAATACAGAATAATGATATAAAAATCATACTTAACGGAGGCTACTAATGAAAATAATAATCGTTGTGATAAGCTTAATAATATTGACAAGTGTACTTTATAGTTGTAAAAGAAAAGATAAAAATATAACGTTTACTGCTGTTATAAATGAAATTGGTGAAAATAATCTAATCGTTACAACGGATAGTGAAGTAGGATTTGATAAGGCAAATGTTAAACTTCTTGATGATAATAATATAAACCCTGATCTCTTGGTTGGTCAAACAGTAGAAATCGAAATTGAAGCACTACCACAAGTAATGGATAGTGATATCGCACAAGTTATAGCTGTTAATATAAAAGCTAAACCTAGCGTTTATAAAAAAATCTCACCAGATGTTGCAAAAAAAATGATGAATGATAAAGTCATTATTGTTGATGTTAGATCCCAGTCAGAATATAATACGGGATATATCGAAAACGCTCTGCTAATTCCTGGTAATAACATAAAAGAACTTGCAACAAAAATTCTTCCAGATCTTAATGCAACAATTTTAGTCTATTGTCGTAGCGGTAATAGAAGTAAAAAAGCTACAAAATTATTAATAGATATGGGATACCAAAACGTTTATGATTTTGGTGGAATAAATAATTGGAATTATAAACTCGTAACTCCTTAGTAAATAAAATTAATCGCTGATTAAAATTAAACCCCTACAGTTTATTCGACTATAGGGGTTTTATGTTTTTTATGTGATTTTATTACTTATTTATTACTATAAATTATTACGGTGTTACAACTGGGATTACTAGATTTTTAAGCGTTGGATAATCTGCACCC
>CAMQYB010000164.1 GCA_947039055.1 uncultured Deferribacteraceae bacterium | reverse complement strand
TGGAAGCACACGTTAAATAAGTTTTGTACGCTCAACCAGTTACAAAACTTAGCCACGTTAAATATATTCTACACGCTCATCAACGAATCAAAACTTAGCCACGTTAAATATATTCTACACGCTGATCAACGAATCAAAACTTGCATCATATATATTCTACATGCCAATAAAGTAATCTAAACTTGAGTCACGTATTCTACATGCTCAATAATATATTCAAACTTGTGTCACATATTTTACACGTCTAAAATACTTGTTCTACATTCCAGGAAATTTAAGTCCAAGTCCACCAGTTAGTTCGCCCATTTTTTCTTGAAGAGCTTGAGAAGATTTTTTCATACCTTCGTTTACAGCGGCTTTAATAAGATCTTGTAGCATCTCTATATCGTCAGAATCAACAACTTCTTTCTCTATCACGATATCAAGCAGTTCTTGCTTGCCATTAACTTTAACAGTTACCATTCCGCCGCCAGATGATGCTTCAACAACTTGAGTTGCAGCTTCAGCTTGAGCTTCTTCCATCTTCTTTTGCATCTTCTGAGCTTGACGCATTAAATTTTGCATATTCATAATTTTACCTCTATATCGCTTGATAATTTATTAATATAATTTTTATTTATACTTATTATCATGAAGCGATTAAACATCTTTTTTATCATCTAAATTAGTTATATCTTCTACAACAGCGTTCATATCTTTTATAATAGAGTTAATGAATGGATGTTCAATAACGGTTTTTTTAGCCATTCTATTATGATACTCTAATTCAGTATTTATTTTATCTATCAATGCTATATTGTCGCTATCTTTTTCAATTATAAACTCTAAAACAGGTGCAGGAGTTACGAGTTCATTGAGTACAGATATTATTTTATCTTTGTTTTCAATTTTTGACAAGTGGTCAAAATAAAATTTTCTATCTTTAGTGAAACCAACAACTATTTTTTGAGGAGACACCGACACAAGGTGGCTATATTTAATATTTTCAGCAACAGCTCCATCAAATCGTTTCACAACTTCTAAGCAAACTTGTCTCCAAATATCAGGAGAGTCATCTTTGAAAAAGTGAGTTTCTTTTACGACACTTTCTTCAGCTATCTTTTTTTTTTATCTTCTATATCTTCGTTGATTGTTGGTATGATCGGCACTTCAACCTTTTTAGCTATTGCGTTCGGATTAACATCATAATTTGTAACATGATCTATAGGTATAACTTGAGATATAGTAGTTGCTTTAAATATTGCGAACTCAAATATATATTTATGAAAATCGAAATATTTTAAATCTTGAGAAAGTTTGATAAAAATTTGAAAGATCGCATATAGTCTTTGATGAGATAAAAACTTTTTTAAATTATCGTAAAATTCTTTTTCATTAGCAGTAAGGTTTTCAATCGGCAACGTGTTTGACAGAACTAGAAAAAGAGAGTTTCTTGTATGTTCAATTAGCGACTCATTTAAAGTTCTATACTCTAACCCTTGTTCGGTTATTTTATTTATTAATGTAACAACTTTATCAACATCTTCTTTGATGATACTTTCAAAAAGTTCTTGAGATATAAATGTGTCGAGTGATCCAAGTAGAAAAGAAGTATCTTGAATATTGACAGTACCGTTAGTGAAAGCAATCACTTGATCGAGTAGAGATAGAGCATCTCTCATACAACCATCAGATCTTCTAACGATAATATTTATTGCATCATCTTCATATTTAATATTTTCTTTATTAAGGATATCAACAAGATTATCTTTCATCACAGATGCTTGTATTTTTTTAAAATCGTATCGTTGACAACGAGAAAGAATAGTTGGAGCAACTTTATTACTTTCAGTTGTAGCGAAAATAAATATCACAAATTTAGGAGGTTCTTCTAATGTTTTAAGGAGAGCATTGAACGCCTCTTTAGTTAACATGTGTACCTCATCAATTATATATACTTTGAATTTACTTCTAATAGGTATAAATTGTACAGCTTCACGTAGCGATCTAATTTCATCAACTCCACGATTAGAAGCACCATCGATTTCAATAACATCAAGCGATGTCCCACTCACGATATCTTTACAGTTATCACATTCATTACAAGGATTAATTCCGTCAGGATTTAGACAGTTGATAGCTTTAGCGAATATTCTTGCAGCCGAAGTTTTACCAACCCCACGAGGCCCAGTGAATAGGTAGGCGTGCGACACTCTATCCATTTTTAGTGCATTTTCTAAAGTTTTAGTAACAAACTCTTGTGACAAAAGTTCATCAAACCTTTGAGGTCTATATTTTCTTGCTAAAGCGATGTACGACAATTTATTCCCCTTATACTACTTACTGATACGAAACTACAAATTTATGTTCACATTATCACTATGTGATAAGTAAGATTACGTGATTAATATTATTTTTTAACAAATGGGTTACTACTATTATCAGGAGCAATATATAGTGTTCTTGTTGGAAAAGCAAATCCAACATTTATTTTAGTAAGTTCAGCCATTATCTTCATATTGATCTCTTCAATTTTTTCAGCATACTCTAAAATGCTTGATGATACAACATAATATATTAATTGAAAGTTTAAAGATGAGTCTCCGAATTCGCTAAAATATACTCTATCAAACTCAACTATTTCAGTAGCGTTTACGATTTCTTTAACGATATTAGAAATTTGTTGAAGTTTATCATACGGCGTACTATATTCAACACCGAACGATATTTCAGCTCTTCTTTTTTCAAGATCGTTATAGTTTTGAATAGTCGCACTAAGTGCTTTAGTGTTAGATATATATATAAGTTCACCAGTAAGCGATCTTAGTTGAACGGCTTTTAGACCGATCTCAATAACTGTTCCACTAAGGTTTTCAAGCTTAATAAAATCGCCTTTAACGAAAGGTTTGTCGAACAATATTATGAAATAATTAAACGCATCTCCAAGTATAGATTGCGATGCTAAAGCGATTGCAACACCACCAACTCCTAAACCTGTAACGAATGAAGTTACGTCATACCCTATATTTGCAAGAATAAATAATACGCCTAATATCCATATAAGTACCTGTATTATTGTAACTATACTGCTTGGGATATTATGTACTGATACAGAGTATTGGTTGAATATATTTCTAACAAGTTTATTTAAGAAGATTATGATAAGTACAGATAGCACAACTGTTGCGATCTTTGATGATAACTCTTTTGTACCAAGTTCAATTTCTAAAGGTTCAAGTGCTAGACTGAACGATATAGCTATTGCAATAGGTATTATGGAACTACGAACAGTATTGTTAATAACTATTAATGCAGAGTTTTTTGTTTTTTGCATTCTTTTGTTTAATACTTTTGAAAAGAGTACTTCTATATATTTTATCAGTAAAAAAGACACAATAAATATTACTACAGCTATTGCGTATTCATGTAGACTGTTACCTAAAAAGGTAGCACCTTTTATTTTTTCAATTATTTTATTATCCATTTGTAATTATTATAATTAGCTCCCTAGAAGTTAAATTGATCGTATCATTATTTAGAGAATTTCTCAACACATTTGAGCAAGTGTTCTTAGAAAAGAGTGTAAAGAGATAAAACTATTTATTTATTATAATATAGATGTTATATTTAAAGTTATGAGAGTAAGTAAAGAGATAAAAGTGGGTTCAGTTAAGTTAGGTAACGGTAACCCTATATTAATTCAATCTATGTGTAATACAAACACATCAGATATAGAGTCGACAGTAGAGCAGATTAAATCGCTAGAAGAGGCTGGTTGCGAACTTATTCGTGTTGCCGTACCAGATGAAATAGCAGGAAAATCATTAAAAAGTATTAAAGATCGTATAAATATCCCACTTATTGCGGATATCCATTTTGATTATCGTCTTGCGTTATTAGCAGTTGAGAACGGTGCTGATTGTATACGTATTAATCCAGGCAATCTTGGAGGAATGGAGAAGACTAAGATTGTTACAGATGCGTGCAAATCAAACGGTGTAGCTATGCGTATAGGTGTTAATTCAGGATCGTTAGAGAAAGAGATATTAAAATCAGATGGCGTAAACGCTGAGTCGCTTTGTAAATCGGCTTTATATAATAGTCGTATGGTAGAGTCGTTCGGTTTTGACAATTTTAAAGTATCTATGAAATCAAGTTCAGTTATGACTACAATACAGTCGTATAGATTATTTGCGAAAGAGACAGATTATCCTCTGCACGTTGGCGTAACAGAGGCTGGAACATTATTTGCAGGTACAATAAAATCATCAATAGGTATAGGCTCACTGTTAGCAGACTCAATAGGTGATACGTTTAGAGTATCAATCACAGGCGATCCGTTAGAAGAGGTTCGTATAGCGTATCAGATCTTAGCATCGCTTGATATTAGACGTACAGGTGTTGAGATAATTTCATGTCCAACCTGTGGCAGAACAGATATTAATCTTATAGGTCTTGCAGAAACGGTAGAGAAACTTGTATCAAAATCAACATCAGTTGTTACAATAGCTGTAATGGGCTGTGTCGTGAACGGTCCAGGTGAAGCTCGTGAGGCTGATTATGGAATAGCAGGTGGTGCAGGCGTAGGTATTATCTTCCGTAAAGGTGAGATCGTTAAAAAAGTTAAAGAAGATGAACTTTTAGCATATTTTACAGAGATATTAAAAGAAGATAA
>CAMQYB010000163.1 GCA_947039055.1 uncultured Deferribacteraceae bacterium | reverse complement strand
AAGTAGGTAACATGACTGAACAAGTAAGTAACATGGCTGAGCAAGTAAAGGACTCTCCTTTAGTATCAGTAATACTCACGACTTATAACGGTGAAAAATATATTGCTGAGACTTTAGAGTCAGTGTTAAATCAAACATATACAAATCTTGAGATAATTATAGTTGATGATGCCTCAACCGACAATACCGTTCAAATAATTAAGTCATATAACGATAAAAGAATAAAATTATATAGTAACGATAAAAATCTTGGTATAGGACATAACACAAATAGAGCGTTATCACTTGCAACAGGAGAGTTTATCATGATGCAAGATCACGATGATATATCTTCACCGTCTAGGGCAGAGTTACAGCTTAAATGCTTAATTGATCATCCAGATGTAACTGGTATAACCTTACATGCAAGACGCTTTAAAGATACTCCACCCCTTGAAATATATAACAAATTGGATAGTTATCATATAGATAAAACTGCTAGTGAATTTAGTGCGATCCTAATATATACTTATCCTGGACACCAAACTCTTTTCTACAGAAGGTCTATTTTAGATAAGTTAGATAGTTGGTATAGTGATAAATTTATAGTTGATGGCGATATCTATTTTATGAATAAATTAAATCAGGCAGGAGCAAAGTGGATACTGTTAAATGACACTTTACTTGCTTATAGAATTCATTCAACAATGACAACCAAGAAATCTATTGATCCTCAAATTTATAAAGATAGATTAGAGATATCGATGATAACTATCAGAGGATATCTACCTGATATATCAGATAGCGACGCTCTTATGCACGCAAAATTGATACAGAAAAGAGAGTTACTTAATATAGATAATATAAGTTTGGTTAATCATTTTAAAAGAATTTTGGCATTAAATGCTAACAATGATTTCTGTGATGACAATGCTTTAAAAAGTGATACAGCTATTAAATTTAAAACAGCATCTATATTTGCTAATATGTATTCTCCTATTAAAGCGTATAAAGTTTATAGATCAATAGATGAATTAAAACCGTATACAGTATCATTTTTAATGTTTTTAAAAGAACATCAAAAAAGATTTTTTAGATATATCTTTAATATCACAGATAACAGTAAATAAAATATAGATTAGAGTATACAGGTTATCACTCAAAAATAGTTATAATATATTATAACTATTTTGATTAATCAGTAAGAATAGTGAAAAAGGAATAAGTAAAAGTATGAGTAAAAACAGTTTAAATTCTCCTTTGATATCAGTTATTCTCCCGACATATAATGGAGGGAAACATATAGCAGAAACCTTAGAGTCGGTATTAAATCAAACTCATAAAAATATTGAAATAATTATCACTGATGATTGCTCAACAGATAGAACAGTTGAGATTATTAAGTCATATAATGATGAACGAATAAAATTATATGTTAACGAGAAAAACCTAGGTATCGCCAATAATACAAATAAAGCGTTATCATTAGCAACTGGAGAGTTTATTATGATGCAAGATCATGATGATATTTCTTCTCCATTTAGAGCTGAAGGAATGTTAAAAGTTCTGCTTGAAAACAAAGATCTAACGGGTGTAAACTCTAGAATGTTTAATTTTGAAACAGAGATTAAAATAGAAGAAATATATAACAACCTTAGCATCTCTGAACCGATTATCGACCTTAATGAGAAACAGTTAGCAGTTGGAAATCTTTTTGATGTAAACTTCTTTCATCCAACTATCATGTATAGATCTTCTATATTAAAAGAGTTAGATACTCCTTATACTCCCGATCTAAAAGTTACAGCAGATAGTATTTTATTTGCAAGATTTATGGAGTTAAAGGTAAAGTGGTATGTGTTAGAAAATAAATATGTAGCTTATAGACTTCACACAACTAACACATCTAAAATTGATAAAAAAGTTAACCATAGAGAAGATATTATAATGATCAAACATTTAGTAAAAGCAACACTACCATTTGTTACTAAAGAAGATATAGATAATCATATAGTTGGAAGAAAACGTGATAAAGTGTTATCATATACAGGTAAAACTAATAAATGGATAGTTGATTACTATAGAAGAATTATAAAATATAATTTAGATAATAATGTATTAGATCATGACATGCTTTTAAATACATTAGCATTAAATTTAAAATATTTTACTAACCTATCTAATGTATTAAGACCTTTAAACTCATTAAAAGTTTATCACTCTATGGATGAGTTAAAACCGTATTTAGAGAGTAACACCTCTGTTTTATATGATTGGCAAAAAAGATTTTTTCGTGCAATAAGCTGGTATATAGTAGGCGATAAAAGATCATTGATGAATAAAAAATAGTATGGGCATAAACATAAATATGGATACAAACATTAATACTAAAATAAGCAACTCGCCTTTAATATCAGTTATTCTTCCAACATATAATGGTGAAAAACATATAGTTGAAACATTAGAATCTGTATTAAATCAAACATACACTAATCTTGAGATCATCATTGTTGATGATTGCTCAACCGATAAAACAGTTGAGATTATTAAATCATATAACGATAATAGAATAAAGTTGCATATAAATGAAACAAACATTGGTATAGGAGAGAATACAAATAAAGCGTTATCTTTAGCGACTGGAGAGTTTATTATGATGCAAGATCACGATGATATATCTTCTCCATCAAGGGCTGAACTGCAACTTAAATGTTTAATAGATCACCCTGATGTTACTGGTATAACTTCACACCCAGAATCGTTTTTTAATAACACTCCTACACGAGAGATTTATAACAAATTAGATACATATCATATAAATAAAACAGCTAGCGAATTTATACCTTACGACTTATATAGTTTTCCTGCACATCAAACACTTATGTACAGAAAATCAATTTTAGATAAGTTAGATAGTTTTTATAGTGATAAATTTACAGTAGCAGGCGATCTTTACTTTATAAGCAAATTGAGTCAGGCAGGAGCAACATGGATCGAATTAAAAGATTGCCTAGTTGCATACAGAATTCATCCTAATATGACATCAAAAAAACATAAGCGACATCTTATATATAAAGAACTCTTAGAGATTTCACTTATATTTATAAAAAAAATGTTTCCAGATATATCAGATAGAGATGCACTTATGCACGCACAATTAATGCAAAGGCAAGAATTGTTAGATATAGATAATGTAAGTTTAGTTAATCATTTTAATAGAATTTTATCACTCAATGCAAATAATGATTTCTGTGATGATATCGCATTAAAGAAAGAAACGGTAAAACAATTTAGAACAGCGTCAATATTAGCAAATATATATTCACCTATTAAAGCGTATAAATTATACTTATCTATAGAGGAATTAAAACCTTATACAACGTCATTTTGGAAGTTTTTAGGTGAGTATCAAAAAAGATTTTTCAGAAATTTAGGTTGGATAATATTAGGAAATGAAAGAAAAATAGATTAGTACATTATATATATATCTATTATCTATTGACACAAAGGTATAAGCTATATATACTACTAGTCCATGTTATTAAATATGAAGATGGAGCATGATAATTATGTTTGCAGTTATGAAAAGTGGTGGAAAACAATTTACTATTAAAGTTGGTGATATTGTCGACCTAGAAAAATTGGAAGTAGAAACAGGATCTAAGCATGACATTAAAGAGGTTTTATTAATCTCTAATGGATCAGTACCAGTAATCGGTTCTCCGTTTATTAAAGAAGCATCAATATCAGTTGAAATCATGTCACATGGTAAAGCTGAGAAAGTTTTTATCTTTAAAAAGAAACGTAGAAAAGATTATCGTAAACGTCAAGGTCACAGACAGTGTTACACAAGAGTTAAGGTTTTATCAATTAACTCAGCATAAACATAGTGACAAGTATATGTTTATATTTTGGTTATAATTTCACAATATTTATTCAGAAGGTGATGTAAGATGGCACATAAGAAGGCGGGCGGTAGCTCAAGAAATGGTCGTGATAGTAATGCTCAGTACCTTGGCGTAAAGAAATTTGGTGGCGAAGCAGTAGTTGCTGGCAACATATTAGTACGTCAACGTGGTACGAAATTCAAACCTGGTAAAGGCGTTGGTATCGGTAAAGACGACACTCTATTTGCACTTATTCATGGAAATGTAAAATTTCTTGATAAAGGTAGATTAGGAAAATTTGTTACAATAGTGGAAAAAAGCATTGTAGTTTAGTTTTTGTATTTTTCAATATTTGTCAATACTTGGAGAAAAATTTGAGAATTTTAGGCAATATAATATGGCTTTTACCATGTTTTGGTATTGTTACAGCCTTTTTCACTTTCATACTGGGTGCTTTTTTAACGCTTATTGTGATTCCAGCACCGATTGGTCTTGGTCTAATGCAACTAGCTAAATTTGAATTAGCACCTTTTAGTTATGAAATGATAAGTAAGAAACATATTAAAACTGCAACTGACAGTACATGGGAAACATATTCTAAAATAATTATGCTTTTCTATATACCTCTTGGATGCATTATTGTAATATGTGCAGTGATGCAGATGATTGTATTGTGTATCACTATTGTTGGTATTCCAGTAGCTTTAGTGCTTGCGAAATCTCTTTCGACATATTTCAATCCTGTCAATAAAATTTGCGTACCACGTGGAGTTGGCAATATACTTGCCGATCAAAAAGCTCAAGATTTTATACGATCAAATGGTTGAAATTTTTACAGTGATAATTATACAAATATAATTGCTAGCATAACGCTAGCTTTTTTTATATGCTGATGATTAAATCTTAATTTATTTCTGTGGTTGAGATCTAATTAATTCTTGAATTATAGTTTACTATTCTGATTTAATTTGTTCTTAAAATATAGTTTATTAATTGGATTTAACATACTCTTAAATTATAGTTTACTACAGTGATTTAATTTACTTTTAAATTATTA
>CAMQYB010000162.1 GCA_947039055.1 uncultured Deferribacteraceae bacterium | reverse complement strand
AATTATCAACTACCAAATACCTATATCAACGATTAGCTACTCATTATCAAATCACTACATATAAGCTACAAAATATTTATAATTTATAAGCTTACGAATCTAGTCTTACAACTATCAATGATAAAAAATAATACCCTAATTTGGATAATTATACTATACTTTATTATATATTTTCATATTAAAAAATAGAGGTTTGATGAAACAACAATGAAAGAGTTTGATAGATTAATAGAAATTGTAAAAACTTTGCGTGCACCTGATGGATGTCCTTGGGATAGAGAACAAAATTTATACTCATTAAAAGATAAAATGATTGAAGAAGCTTATGAACTTCTTGATGCCATAGATAACAAAGATATAGATAATATTCATGAAGAGTTAGGCGATCTAACACTACACGTCGTGATGCATTCATTAATTGCTGAAGAAGAAAATCTGTTTACAATCAAAGATGTACTTAACAGAATAAGCGATAAAATGGTTCGCCGTCATCCTCATGTATTTGGTAATGAGGATATTAGTAAAACTGAAGATGTGATTAAAAGATGGGACGAAATTAAAAAGATCGAAAAAAAAGGAAAAGAGAAAGAGTCTAACTCTATATTAGATAACGTACCTGTGTCTCTGCCGTCACTTTTAAAATCATCTAAAATGCAAAAAATCGCTAGCAAAGTTGGGTTCGATTGGAAAGATATTAACGATGTGATATTGAAACTTGAGGAAGAGATCGGAGAGCTTAAATCTGCTATTGCCAATCAAGATAAAGAGAATATCGAAGAAGAGATCGGTGATATACTTTTTGCAACTGTAAATATATCTAACCATCTTAAAGTCTCTCCTGATAACGCACTTAGACAGACTAATAACAAATTTTATAAACGATTTAATTATATAGAAAAACATTTACAGTCGATTGGAAAAACTTTTGAAGAGTGTTCTCTAGATGAGCTTGAAGAGATCTATCAGATAGGTAAAAAAGAGTTAAAAGATAAATAGTAAAATTGTGTGACATTTAGTAGAGAGTTTAAATAAAAATTGTCACCTATCTTTTCTAGCTATTAATACCCAGTTAGTTTTTAAAAATCTTATCCGTTATCAAACTCTCTGTACTTGCTATAAACTCGTTCCAATCAGAGAGTAGGTATAACGTGTCGTGATCTAAATCTATCCCATAGACATTTTTATCCGTTACCATATATGCGATAATAAGATCTTCACAATGTTTGATATTTGCAGAAAGTCGTATAATATTTCTACCCTTCCATTTTGTAATAATAACATCGTTAAGTGAGAAAAATATTATCTCTTTTATAGGAGATTTTTTAGAAAAAGTTAACTGCAATTTATCGCCTTTCAAAAAATTAATCATCTCTAAGGGACAACCAAGTTTTATAAATTTTTCAGTCTGTAAATCTATATCGTGCAACTCTTTAGGTTCTAACAATTTAATTCTTAAAGCTATATCAATTAGACCTTTCATAATAGCTGTACTGTATGCTCGCTCACCTTGCTTTGTAATAACAGATACATCTGCTCCAGCATCTAATAATCTATTAGCTATTTTTAAATTTTCAAAAAATATTGCAGAGATAAGTGGCGTAGAATTATACTCATTTTTACAATTAATATTAACACCCATCTCTATCAATTTATCAACAAGTTTTAGACTCGTTTTATTATCAGGATCAGTTGGATTAATCGCTTGAGATAATAGTTCATCACCATATTTTGAAACAAGATTTCCATTACTTTCAAAGATATCTAACATAGAGTAATTTTCACTATAACCGATTTGAGATATAACCTCTCGTTCAAGCTCTTTACTTAAATTTTTAAGTCCACCTAAATCAATTATTTTTTGTATAATTTTTTCATCGCTATATCTTATAGCTGTGAAAATTACAGGCTCATACTTATCTGTTATTTCAGCACCTTTATCTATCAACCACACAGTCATCTCTTCATCACTGCAAGCAACTGCAACTTGTAAAAGTGTAGATATTAAACCGTATCCAAGTTCATACCGTTTATTAATATTTAATCTGCGTTTCTCCATACGGTATAAAATATCATCGTAATCGCTATTTAAAACAGATACAACAACTGGTGGTAAATTGTCGATATTATCTCTTAAATTAAATTTATACATTGCTCTATCTCCGTTGCCAATAACTTATATAATGAGTGAAATATTTTTTATATCAATCTCAATCACTGTTTTACTTTACAATAAATAATTTCTGTTTTTCCATAATCGCTTAACATAAAACAATCATCATAGATATCCATAATCTCAAAACTTTTTACGCCTTTTGGCATAGTAACATCGTGCAAGAGATTACTCTCTAAGTTATATATTTTTTGAACACCTTGAAAGTCGCCACTTTTGAAAAGAGGTGTTAGAATTAACTGTTTTCCACAAGATGAAAAATGTCCAAGCACTCCAAGTTTTTTAGAGGTTTTATCTAAATCTTTTTCACCCCATATCCATTTGTTTAATCTATCATCACTTGACATATCTGCAAGGCAGTAAAAATCTAAACCCCACTTAATCATATTCCATGTGTTAGATCCAGCTGAAAATAATAACAACTTCTCGCCGTCCCACAATAAAGAGTATACAGTCGGTGGTTTTGGTAACGAAATTTTTTCAAACTCTGAAAATTCTTCTGGAAAATCTTTATGATCTAGCATTGATATTTTTGTCCAACTTGCTGATCCATTTTGTAGATCTATAGATAACCATGCGTATCTTCTTGTATCGCCACTTGCCACAGGTTCAGCTAAAATAATAGGATACAAAAAATCATCACATATATTCTGACTCGGGAAACCTGCCAATCTCATTCTATGTCCAAACTCATCTTGTTCTCTATCTATTATTTCTGCGTTCTCTATAGATATTATTTTTGGTGGTGTTTTATAATCATCATAAATATGTAAAGTTCTCTCATCTATAATCAATACAACTTTATTATCAACTGAAAGTAATACAGGAATATGATAATCATCATGTCCATCAAGTTTTACAATATTACATTCGCCGTTATCAATAAAACATAAAGCCCTTTTTGAGAAGCCATCGTACGTTCCTAATATAACCTGCTTATCATCTGATAAAGAAATTGCCATCCTTCTATAAGCCATGCAACTACTAAAAGTTTCTGGTAAAATTATTCGTTTTTCAATCTCTAATTTATACATTATAAACCCCTCGTAAAAGCCATATTTATGTTATATATAAGTTTTGATAGTTGTCTTTATCGCACCGTTATTTTCTAAAAGCTTTTGTATGTTTTCTATAATAGATTTTGTTCCACAACAGATTTCTGTAGGAAGAGTATCAATCAAAACTTTAACCTCTCTTATATCAACATCAAGTTTAGTTTTTAAATAATGCATCATCATAATTCGCTTTGCACTATCCACTTCATCTAAATATAATTTATATAAAGTTGGCAGTTCAAATGTAATATTATCACTACTCACTCCATCAAATAATTTTAAGTTTTTATTATCAATTACAGTAATTATATATTCATCGTTAATATCTAAATTTATAATTACAATGTGTAGATTATGTTTTGATAGTTGACTTTCAAACAGTTGTAAAAGAAGTGGGATATGTTCGCCTCGTTTTACATCTCCTCTATTTACACTCTTTCTAAGATTTTTATCATCTAGTTTTATATCAGTTACAGACATAACTTTTATGCGACTATTTAAATATTTTTTAATCTCGCCAGCGTACTCTTCACCGCTCCAATCTATTGAACAGAAATATGAACACCCTATCATATAGTCGATTATTAATTCTTGATGTGTCATAAGTTTTGCTTCTTGATTTAAACACCAATCATCAAGATCATACTGTTTTGATAACCATTTTTTATGCAACTTATAAAACAATTCATTACGATTAACATCGTAATCTTCAACAACTTTTTGAACCTCTTTTTCGATATCAAATAACTTGATGAAATATTTAATCTGTTCCATACTCACCCTCTACATCTGCATTTACTTGATATCATAACCTTCGATCTCACTGATAATATAAATCATGAGTTATCAAAATATTAAAGCTCGTCCAATCTCATTTTATCAAAAAATTCTTCTGTGAAATCTTCAAACGAATATTTGTTTTTTTCAAATTTATAATGTGTTGGCTCACTCACATCTTGAGATTCAGCAAACCTATCTACAGATGTTTCTGAATATTTATGAAGCATAAACTTGCCCTTAGTTTTATCATACTTGAACGTCGTATAAGTGGAGACAAACGAACGACCACCGTACTGTTGTTCAATAGTAAAATAATCACCCTTTACTGCAATACCCATATAACCTTGACCTACACTATTGCCACCAATCGGGATAGTTGTTATCGTGGCAACTTCTGTATATCCACCGTTTTTATTTTTTTTCAACAGTATTATAGGCTCGCCTATTTCTATATCTTCCATCGTAAATTTTTTCTTAGTCAAAACCAATATAATATGATCCCTTGAAATATACGTTAAATCTTTAATACGATAATCGCTTTGAACAAATTTACTTATTAGGTCTGCTCTATCTTTTACATATTTTATAATCTTAATGTTTCCTTTCGCTTCTGCTAACTTTAAAGCACTCCCTTTACCTGCATAAATATCTGCACCTTGTTCAATTAAATATTTAATCGTTTCAAAATGTCCACCATTTATAGCCATCAATAAAGCTGTATCGCCCCTCTTATTAAACTCATCAAGCTTAGCTCCATAATTCAATAAAAATTTAACTACCTCTAAATGTCCATTTTCTGACGCCGTCATTAATGCAGTATGATTATAAGATAAATTGCTATACTTAACAGATTTCATATTTTCACTTACTAAAAATTTAACTACCTCTAAATGTCCGTTGCTTGATGCATACATCAATAACGTCCACCCACCATACTCTTTA
>CAMQYB010000161.1 GCA_947039055.1 uncultured Deferribacteraceae bacterium | reverse complement strand
TTCAGTTAATGCAGGAGAACCACCAGTTGATACACAGGGACAAGGTTCGGTTAATGCAGGACAACCACCAGTTGACACACAGGGACAAACTTCAGTTGATGGAACAGATATAGACAACTCTAATAATCAGGATGAGCCACAAGTTTAGAGAGTGGTACTTGCGACAAGTTTAGTTGAAGTAAATATTGATGAACGGTCAGGAATTTAATAGGTGTTATATAATTAATTATTTATAACATTAGTTATAGATAATGTTATTTTGATCTAATTTACTTGCAATTATGAAGTAATCTAATTATAATGACGAGAATTGTAAATATATGTATAAACTATTGATAGTTGTGAATTTATCAGTAGTTTTTGTTTGTTTTATTAGATGAGGATAGTTTCTAACATGAAGATAAAGAAGTATGAAGCAAAAAATATGAAAGAAGCGATGAAGATCATTAAAGCTGATCTTGGTCCCGATGCGGTTATTTTGACAACTAAAAAAGTTGTTAAAAATAATGGTTTAGGTATTTTTAGTTCCCCAGTGTTAGAGGTTACAGCGGCTGTTGATTACGATGAAAATGATAGCAGAGGAAAGAAACTTGTGTCAGAAGGCAAAGGGTTGAAAAAGATAAATAATAGTAAAAAAGTTAGCACAGTTAGGTCATCTTCTCCGTCTGATACTGTTGATATTTTATCAACAGATGATGACAATGAAATGTCTTATCCACCACTCAAACGTATTGATTATACGGTTGGTGGAAACCCGTATGAAACTTTGTCACCTAAAAGAGTTTTATCACCCTCAATGAATAATAGTATAGATAACGATGACGATGAGGATGGTTACGGTGTTGATGATATTCTTAGGGATTTATCAGAACATAGCACAGCAACAATTCAGCCGATAAATAATTATAGTGCTGAAGCAGACTCTTCAAGTTCGTATAGAAGTTATCGTCAGCAGGCGAACAGTTTTAGCTCAACAGAACGTGTTGAACGTAAACCTTTAGAAGAGGTTATAGAGAGTAAGAAGAGAGAGTATTCATCAGACACGAGCAGTGCCTTAACTCCAGAGAAGTTATCTATTATTTTGCAAGATATTTCAGATATAAAAAAGCAAGTATCAGATATTCGCTACAATGTAGGTCCAGGAGTATCAGTAGATCTGCCAAGCAGATTGAAAGATATTCATTTGGTACTTTGCAAAAGTGGTGTTGATGATGTTATATCGTATAGATTTTTAAAAGACATTGAAAAATTGATGTCAGACAATCTTTCAAACATTCAGTTGAAGAATATTGTGATGGAGTCTTTAGCAAAGATGATCCCGATAGAGACCGAATGTTTTGAAAAACTTAAAAATAAAGTAACAATATTTGTAGGTCCAACAGGTGTTGGTAAAACGACAACGGTTGCAAAACTTGCTGCTAAATTAAAACTTGAACAGAATAAAAATGTTGCGCTTATAACGATAGATAATTATCGTATCGGTGCCATAGAACAGCTTAGTACATACGCTGATATAGTTAATATCCCACTGTTTACAGCATCGACTCCATCAGGGCTTAAATCGTTAATAAGGGATCTAAATAATAAAGATTACGATCATATATTAATAGATAGTATGGGTAGAAGTCAATTTGATTCACAAGAGTTAAATGCGATTAAAACTTTCACAAAATTGAGTGATGAAATGTTAGTAGTTCTTATTTTATCTTTATCATCAAATCACGCTGAGTTAGGCGATACGGTTGAGCGATACTCGATATTAAATCCTGAATATCTTATATTTACGAAACTTGATGAGACAAGATATTTCGGAACGTTATTGAATGTTTCTATAAAACGCAAGTTACCAATTCTTCTTTTAGGTACAGGTCAAAACGTCCCAGATGACATTGAAATCCCTAATGGCAAAAGAATTGCTAGAAAGGTGTTACAAGAGATCCCTTCCTTATGGAATGATAAGCGATTATCTTAAGGCAAACTTTTAGTAAACGACTTGAAGTACAGGGATATCAATAACGATTGAGGGTTTATATGGCAGATCAGGCATTTAATTTGAGAAAGCACGCATGGGAAGCTAATAGGAATGCTCACTATGTGACTGTTTCAAGTGGTAAGGGTGGTGTTGGTAAGAGCAATTTTTCTGTCAACTTAGCATATCAACTTGCGAACTTAGGAAAGCGAGTACTATTATTTGATGCAGATTTAGGGTTAGCTAATATTGATATAATGTTATCGGTTACAGTATCTGCTACGATAAAGAAGTATATCGACGATAAGGCTACTATAGATGAGATAATCAAGAAAGATGTTTACGGATTTGATATCCTTCCAGCATCAACTGGTTTCATGGAATTAACAACTTTAACAGATGCAGAGTTTGAGAAGATATTTAATATATTTTTAGTGCTTGATAGCAGATATGATTATGTGATATTTGATACAGGCGCAGGTATATCTGATGCGGTTACACGTTTCTCATCAATTGCGGACTCTATCATAGTTGTCACAAATCCAGAGCCAACAGCTATAACGGATGCGTATGCGTTCATGAAGATAGTTAGTAAATTATATAGCATAAATAAAATGTATATAGTTTTTAATAAGGTAGATGATTTAAAGAGTGCTGATATAACATACAACAATCTTAAGACGGTAGTGAGCAGATTTTTATCGATAGATTTACAGCTTTTGAACCATATTCGTGAGGACAAATTAGTTCGTAAAGCTGTTAGGTTACAGAAACCTGTATCGGTATTAGATCCGAATTCGTTTTACGCAAGAGATATAGAGAACTGTGTAAGATCGTTTATCGGTTTACCATCAGTTAAGAAAACTAATGAGAAAGTATATACATTATTTAAGAGTGTATTTAAATGATAACGGCGCTAAAATATGTTCCATTACTTTTTTCAACAACATTATTATTTGCCTCAATGTTTTTCAAGCTTCTATTTTTAGAAGAATTAGAGTATATATATATATTTAAGGACCTAGCAGTATTTTTCATTTCATATTATGTACTAAAAACACTTACAGGTAATATTATAAAGATGTTTAGAAACTATTGGAAGATATTATGAGCCGAGAGACGCCCCCTGTGTTACAACCTCTTTCAGAAGAAGAGAAAGCGAAGATAGTTAAAGATTATCTTCCGAAGATGAAATTATGGGTTATGAAAGCGAAAGGCACTTTACCTGAGTTTGTAGATGCGGATGATTTATATTCAGCAGCATCGATGGGACTTATAGAGTGTTTAGAACGTTTTGATAAATCCCGTAATGTTTCATTTTCAACATTCGCTGAATTAAGAATTAGAGGTTCAATTGTAGATGCGTTACGCAGTTTAGATACGCTTCCGAGACATATACGAACAAATATCAAGCAATTAGAGAAAATAAGTGTAGCACTTGCCTCTAAGTTAGGACGTAAACCATTAGTTTCAGAGCTAGTAGAACATACAGAATTTAGTGAAGAAACAGTTTATAGGTTGCTTGATTTGCAAGAAACGGATAAAGTATTATCATTGAACGATACTGTTGGTAATGATGACAGTAATTTAATAGATTTTATAGATAGTGCAACTCTTTCTCCAGAGGATGAGTTGTTGAAATCAAAGTTAGTGGAACATTTAAGTAGTGAGATAGACTCTCTTTCAGAGAAAGAGAAAACAGTTGTTTCTCTATATTATTTTGAAGACTTAACGATGAAAGAAGTTGCTGAGATTATAGGGATAACAGAGTCTAGGATATCACAGATACATACTCAAGCTATATCAAAGCTTAAAAGGAGATTGAAAAGTCTTTATGAATAAGATTAAAGTATTAGTTGTTGACGACTCATTTGTAATGCGTCGTATAATTGAGTCAATTATAAAACAGGATTCCGAATTAGAATTAGTCGGTACTGCACGTAACGGTGAAGAGGCTGTTAGATTTACAAAAGAACTCTCTCCAGATGTTATAACTATGGATATCGAGATGCCTAAAATGAGTGGACTTGAGGCTCTTGATATAATAATGAAAGAGAAACCTACTCCAGTTATTATGGTAAGTTCTCTTACACATGATGGAGCAGAGGCTACAATAAAGGCGTTAAGTCTAGGTGCGGTGGATTTTATTCCTAAGCAGATGCTTAATGATGATGTTAATAGTACAAGCGGTATTGCTACAGATTTTCTTAAAAGGCTAAAAAGGTTTGGTAGTAATAAGGCAACATTAGTTCGTTTGATGATGACTGCAAGATCGGCAAAACCAGCAAGTTCTATAAGCTCTACAAAACCTTCAAGTCTAATAAAACCTGCACCATCTACGAAGCCTATATTAAGTGGTACTGTAAATACAGCTACGGCTTTAAAAGACACTCCAGTAACGGATAGTTCTAAACGTGTAGTTGTTTCAAGATCATCACATAAGAGGATAGTTGCAATAGGCGTTTCAACTGGTGGTCCGCAATCATTACAACGTGTTATTCCTTTTTTGCCAGAAGATTTAGGAGTACCAGTAGTTATCACACAGCACATGCCAGCAGAGTTTACAGCAAGTTTAGCAAAACATTTAGATGTTTCGTCTAAACTGAAAGTTGTTGAGTGTGCAGATAAAATGAAATTAGAACCAAATGTTGTATATATAGCAAAAGGTGGTATACATCTGAAATTTGTAAAAGTTTCAAATAATGTATATATAGAATTATCTCCAGAACCATCTACAGTTTTTAACATTCCATCAGTAGATGTTATGATATCATCACTTGTAGGGATTTATGGTTCAAGTTGCATGGGTGTCATAATGACAGGTATGGGATCAGATGGTGCTAAAGGTTTAAAAGAGCTTAAAGCATCAAACGGTTTAGTATTGGCACAAGATGAAGCTAGTTGTGTCGTATACGGAATGCCAAGATCGGTAGTAAAAGAAGGTACAGCAGACGAGATTGTTCCACTTGATGAAATTGCATCAAGAATTGTTTTTCATTGCAAAGGCTAACAACAATCTTGCTAAGTTTGTGG
>CAMQYB010000160.1 GCA_947039055.1 uncultured Deferribacteraceae bacterium | reverse complement strand
AACACCAACGTCAAACCGATTTTCTGCTAGGTGATCATTCGATTTTGCAACCCTGTTACTCAGCTACTTTTTTGTTAACGCTATTTTCATATTGTGCAAAGTTACAGAATTTTATCACTTCTGATTTGTCATCAATAATCATCACAGCAACATTATATTCAGCACATAACTTTTCTATCTTTTTTAGATCAAGCAGATAAAATACCGTTGCAAATGAGTCAGCCTCTTCAACTGTATCTGCTATAACTGATACCGATTGATATCTATTCACACTCTCTAAACTTATTCCTGAAAAAATATGATTTATCTTGTTGCCATTAATATCTATTATATTTCTTTCATAGTTGCCACTTGTTGCAACAGCCTTATTTTTCAGTGTCAATGTTGTTGCAAATTCTTTATCTAAAGTAGGGGACTGAATAGCTATATTAAATAATCTTTTACCCTTATCTCCCTTAACATACATATCGCCACCGATGTTAATAATAAAATTATCTATACCATTATCTATTAGGTATTTACTAAGTTTATCAACAAGATAGCCTTTACCAGTAGCCGATAGATCTATCTTTAAATCACTCTTTTTGATAACAGTATTATTATCAATTTTAAGATTGTCAAAACCGATCTCACCCTTTGCATAAGTGATAGCATCAGCTGTTGGAGTTTTATATTTATCACTATTAAATCCGTACAGAGATGTCAATGTGTTGACAGTAATATCATATTCACCGCTAGATATTGTGTGATATTTATCTGCTAAGTTGAGTAATATATTTGTGTCATCTGTCAGATTATTGATTGTTGTATTAATTGGTGCTGAGTTGATTTTATCTATATCAGTTTCTAAATTTGATATCCATAAAGTTAGTTGATTAAGTGCATTTTCTACGATTTTGCTTTCGTTTTTTTTATGGCTGATAGATATAAAAGTTCCCATCGTAAAACTGTTTGTAGTAGTGAATTTATTTTGACTACAAGAGATTATGAGAGGCACAAAAAGAAATATAAGATATAGTAGATTTACTTTCATAAAATTTCTAATAATTGTAATCTCTTAATTAATTTTTTCTATTAATTAGAAGATTAGCTAAAGAGATTAAAGCTGTCTTATAATCTGAATCTTTAATAGTTGATAATGCGTTTATAGCTTCAGTCATATTATCAAGAACCATCTGTGAAACCATTTTATCTACACTATGTTCTACTATTAGATTTCTGATATAATCAAATTCTTCAACGGCGATATTATCACTTAAAATTATTTTGCCTATTTTCTCTTTTACATCACTTTCAACTAGTTCAAGCAGAAGCAGAACAGGGATAGTTATTTTACCTTCTTTAAGATCAGTTCCTCTATTTTTTCCTGTTTCAGTTTCATCACCGATATAATCTAATAAGTCATCACTCATCTGAAAAGCTATCCCTAATTTTTCACCAAACTCTGCAAAATATTTAGCTTCTTTCTCTTTAACATTTCCGATTATTGCTCCAACTTCGCAAGCAGCAGAGAAAAGTACAGCTGTTTTTGATCTAATAATTTTCAAGTAATCATCTAATGTCGTATCAAGTTTTGCAGTTGAAATAAGTTGAATAACTTCTCCCTCACTCATAGTGAGAGCAACTTTTGATAAGATTTTTTGTATCCCTATATTTTCAATATCAGTTAATAATATGTAACTTCTTGAATAAAGATAATCTCCAGTCAGCACAGCTATATCGTTACCGTATTTATTGTTAGCAGATGGTATATTTCTTCTATATGTGGCACCGTCTATAATATCATCATGCAGTAAAGTAGCGTTATGTAGGTACTCTATAATTGATGCAAGTTCGATATATTTTGTAGATTTAGATGATACTGCTTTTGCAGATAAGACAGTTAATAATGGACGAATTCTTTTTCCACCACTAGATATAAGGTATCTTATAACTTCATCTAAAACTTTTACATTTGTATCAATATTGCTATAAAGAGCATCCTCCACCAATTTCATTTCGTTTTGCACCAAAGACATTATTTCATCAAAAGTCATCTAAATCCCCATCTACTTTATATATATGTAATATATACTGTTAATTATTATTTTAAAAATAGTTTCAATAGTTTCAGCTTACCCTTGTATGGAGGGTACCTTAAGAATATATCAAGTTTTTTACTTTTATCAACTATAGACTTTAAATTAGACAATTCATCAAATCCAAATCTACCATGATATTTTCCTATTCCAGAACTTCCAATCCCACCAAAAGGTAGGTTATCGTTTAAAAGATGTTGCAACGTATCGTTGATTGTACCGCCACCAAATGACACTTCATGAGTTATACGTTTCTTAGTTGCATCATCATCAGTAAATATATAAAGCGATAAAGGTTTCTCACCGTTTTTTATATTATTAATAACTTCTGTTAAATCGTTATATGGCAATATAGGCAGTATAGGAGCAAATATTTCATCTTGCATTACTTTATCATCTAATGTCACATTGTCAATTATTGTCGGTTCTATTTTAAGTGTATTTATATCATAGTTTCCACCATATACAACATTTTCTTTTTTTATTAATGATATAATACGGTTAAAGTGTTTCTCATTTATAACTCTTTGGTAGTCAATACTCTCTATCGGACTTTCTGAATAAAAGGTGTGGATCGTTGAAATCATCGCTTTTATTAGTTCATCTTTAATAGACATATGTGCGTAAACGTAATCAGGCGCAATACACGTTTGTCCTGCGTTTAACAGTTTTCCCCATATAATTCTTTTAGCAGCAAGTTTAATATCTGCTGTGTGATCGACTATAACTGGAGACTTACCACCTAACTCTAAAGTTACAGGAGTTAAATGATTTGCAGCCTTCTGCATTATAATTCTACCAACAGTTGTGCTACCTGTAAAGAAGATATGATCAAACCTGTTTTCTAACAGTTCATTTGTAGTGTCAATTCCACCACTAATTACTTTTATATAATTATTATCAAAAGACTCATTTATCATTTTTTCAATTAATAATGTTGATTTCTCAGTTAATTCAGATGGTTTAATAACCACACAGTTTCCAGTAGCAATAGCAAGCACAAGAGGGGAGAGCGATAGATAGAACGGATAGTTCCACGGTGAGATGATTAACACAACCCCTTTCGGTTCTCTTATAATATATGATTTAGCTGGGAAAATTGTTTTTGGAGTAGAAACACTCTCTGGTTTCATAAACTTTTTAAGATTATTTTTATAATATTTTATCTCATTTTTAATCGCAGCAATTTCTGTTATATATGCTTCAGTTTCAGATTTACCAAGATCATAGTTTAATGCTTCGATTATTTCATCTTCATACTGTTTTGTGATACTTAACAGCTTATCAAGCATAGCAATACGGTAGCTATAACTTTTTGTGCTGTTACTGTTAAAAAACTTTTTAATATTCTCTATATCCGTTTTTATCATAGGGGACTCCATTTTGATACTGTAAACTCTGTTTGTAATAAATTTATTTTACCACGTGTACCTTAATAAATAAATTAAAAGAAGTTGAGTATCTTTTAAAATTCGTTTAGAAAAAATAATAATAAAAAAGCAGTACCTAAACGGTTAGATCTTAGAAGATATGTTTGATTTCAATTCTCGTTACACAAGTTTCTTGATATCAGATTTATAAATCCATAAACTGTTTTTTATATCATTATGATTAATTAAACCAAGATCATCTAAGCTTTCATCAAATAGAATTAATACTTGTTTATCTTTTTCATTTATCTCAAGTATTACTCCACACTTACCTATTAGTAGAAAGTAGTTTTCATTATCGCTATCTATATCGCTCTGTTTTACATCGCCTAAAAAAGTTTCTAAAATCACTCTATCATTTATTTGATACATATAAAGTTTACCTCTAAAATTTAGATAAAATAATATCATATCTAAATTAGATTTTAAAAAAAATATACTTCCCTAAATAAAATTATTTTCTAATCTTTTATCTAGAGAAGTATTATAATTTACTGTTTTAACAGATTGTTATTAAACTACTACTTACCACTTGTTAGATCAATTGTACTAATTCTGTTTTTGCTAAACTCAGGAAGATAGACAATGTTTTCTTCAACTGTTATATCAGCAGTTGCAGTTATCTCTCCACTTATAGTCGCTGATAAAAATTTTGTTGGTATATCATATATATATAACATAGCATTATTATCAGCACCGTTCACACCCCAATCAGAGATAATTAACTTATTGTCGCTAAGTAATGCAATACCATCAAGTCCACCAGCACCGATCTGTTTATTGTTCCATTTAACAAGTTCGCTTGATAGATTGAAATCTTTATCAAGTTGAACGCTATATAGATCTCCTTTTGTAGCATCGCCACCAAAAGTTGATGTTACAAAATATAGAGTGCTACTATTAGGATCGAATGTAACACCGTTAATACCGTTAAGATTTATACCTTTTAATGTTTCAATAGTGAAGCCGTCAAACTTTTCATTGATAGTCACTTTAGATATCGTTCCTTTACCAGTATCCGTTACAAATACAGTGTTATCATTAAGACGTACAACATCGTTTAAAAATCCAGCTCCACCCTCAAGAGGTGTTGATTGAATTTCTACACATTTATCGTTATCCATGATTTTGATAAGCGTAATATTAGGATGATTAGATATTAATAAATAATTATCACCCATGAACGCAAACCCTTTAGGATCGTTTAAAGTAGTCGCTCCATCACATAGTTTTATGTTTTCATTTCCATCAAATTTTGTAATAAATCCCATGTCTGGCGATTGTCCTGGTTGTCCACCTATGTTTGATACATAGATATCTCCGTTATGCACAACAACACTTTCAGGAGTTGATAGATTTGCAAGATTATATCTAATCGCATCTAATTTTGTCTGAACACCTTTACTATTAGTTGCGACTACATTTATTACTTCGCTATTAATACTATTACCTTTCTCGATTTGCACATCTGCTGTGTCTATAGCATCCGATTTATTTTTCGGACAACCAAATAACATAACTGACGCACAAAGAGATACCACTACTTTACTAAACATATTAAACCCTCCGTTGATTTAAAATTGATTAAATGTCACCTAAATACATATACCTAAATACATTTATCTAAAT
>CAMQYB010000159.1 GCA_947039055.1 uncultured Deferribacteraceae bacterium | reverse complement strand
GATATTAAAAAAGTATATTATAATAAAATAATTGATAATGAAGACAAGATAAAATATAGATTGTTTTTTAAAAAATTAGTATATGGAGAATTGTTAGATATTGATTTTCAATTTGAATCTACTGGTACTAAAAGGTTGTTAAAGATTCTTCCTTTTTTGCTTTCATCTGTTGTTAGTAAAGATAGAACTGTTGTGATTGATGAAATAGAATCAGGCATTCATGACTTATTAATGGATAATATTTTAAACAATCTACATGGTTCTATTAAGGGACAACTTATTATTACTACACATAACACTCTGCTCTTAGAATCTAAGCAATATAAAGATAATATTTATGTTTTCAATTTAGATAAAGATGCTAACAAAGAGTTGATACCTCTCTCTGATTTTGATGAACGTATTCATCCTAATCTCAATATTAGAAAAAGATATCTTGGTGGTTTGTATGGTGGAGTACCTATGCCGATGGATATAGATTTTGAAGAGTTGGCTGAGATAATGGATTATAAAGAGGGTAAATGAAAGAAAAATATACACCACCTCTAAACAATTTAAAAGCTATTATGATAGTTCATGGAAAGTCAGAGAAAATTATTTGTGATTTTATAAAATCTAACTTGAGAATACGTATCCATGTTGAAAGTGATAAAAATGGAGCGAAGTCAATTGAAATTGGCAAGAGTTTAGGTAACTATTTAAGTAATACAAAATTTAGAACATTTGATAAATTCAAGAATGCATTTGAGGATGCTATAGTAGATGAAAATAGCAAAAAAATACTACCTAATGACTTTAAACTATTTATAGTTATGGATACAGATACATGCAGCAATGATCAAAAACAAAACTATATTAGTGGGAGTATGTTTAAAAAATATTGGTTTTATAAATATATTGTTCCTATTTATAATAGTCCGAATTTAGAAGATGTATGTGTAAAAGCTGGAATTGAATTTCAAAAAAAAGGGGATAAGCGGAAAAAAGAATATATAAAAATATTTCCAAGTAATAGCACTGATAAAGACACAGTTCAGCTTAATAAATTTAGAAATGGGCTTAAAAAATGTAACGATACAAATATGGAAGAGTTAATTGATTTTTGCCTAAAAATATCAGAACAAAATACTATTGTAATAAATAAATAATAAAAAAGCGTAAGGTTGTCTTACGCTTTACTTGTATAAATTTATAATTATTTAAAATCATAAATTTAGCACTCTCTAATGAGTTCAACTATATTATAAGTTTTTAAATCTTACTCATATTTAGAGCAGAATTTTTTAGGGTTACTTGTACACACTTGCTGATATAATCTAGCAAATTGTATACAGTCTAAACTATCTCCATCTTCACACGATTTTTTATATAAACCTAATGCGTTATCGTAACTCACTATGACACTTTTACCATTCTTTTGCATAATTCCAATATCGTTACTGCTTTGAATATCGTTTTTATCACGATCGTTAGTATGGATTTCAAATGATATTGAGTCATCTGCAAATAGTAGTGACGATGTTGTAAACATAAATGTTGTAAATATAAAGGTTGTAACAATAAGTGAAAAAACAACAGTCGTAATAAATTTCATAATTTTTATCCCCAGTATTTATCGCATCTATTATTAATATTAATTTTAAAAATTATTTTTTATATTTTTCACAGAACGGTTTTATATCTGTTGAACCAGTTGAACATTCTTTTTCGTATAAAGTTTTGAAACTGTCACAACCATCATCATTTCCACCGTCGCAAGATTTAGTATATAACTCTAATGCTTTTGTAAAGTTGATATCAACTCCAACTCCGTCTTCATACATTTTACCGATCAAGCCACAAATTTCGACTGTTCCACCGTTGCAACTTTTATTATATAATTTGAGAGCTTTTTTATAATCTTGTTTAACGCCCATTCCCTCATAATATAAATATCCTTGCATTCCACAACCGAGCATTTCATCGCCGTCACAAGCTTTTTTAAGATATTTGAGTGAGTTTTTAAAATCATCATTTTCAGCGTATTCTTCTCCAGCTGTGACGCATGCATCCATATCTTTATACTCCTCACATTTGACAGGTGTTTCGATGTTGTCATATAACTCTTCGTAACTACTGCACCCAAGTGGTTCTCCACCAACACAAGCTAATTGATAATACTTTAATGCTTTTTTAAAGTTGATCTCAACTTCGATACCTTCTTCATAGATAGCTCCTATCATACCACAGCCAACCATCTCTCCATTATTGCAAGCTTTGTCGTAATATTTCACAGCCTTTTTAGGGTCTTTCTTAACACCCATTCCTTGCAGATATAAAGAGCCTTGAATAAGACATCCAGTCATCTCTCCACCGTTACAAGCTTTATTGATATATTTATAAGCAGTCGTATAATCTTTTGCATTACCGTAGTAATTACTTAATTCCATACACGCACCGATATCTTTTTTATCTTCACACTGAATAATTAATTCTTCATTTGTTTGAGCCACGACGACTGATGAATTAACCACTAAAACCATAACAACAGTGATAAACAGAGTATATAAGAACTTCATAATCTTCTCCTTCATTAACTAACAATTATTTAATAGTAACATATATAAAAAAAGTTGAGAATAGAAAGTTGTTGTTGATATTTATAGATATAAAAAAAGTAGAGAGATTTTCGTAAACCCTCTACTTTAATTTATAATAATATTGATTTTAAATTATTTATATTTTGAGCAGAATTTTTTAGGAGCAGTAGCATCAGCTGGACATTCTTGTTCGTACAAATTTATAAAATTATCACATCCAGCTTCTTTTCCATCATTACAAACTTTCGCATATAGTTCTAATGCTTTAGGGTAGTTTTGATCAAAAGGATCTCCCCTTTCATATAGTTCTCCAAGAACTAGACAGACATCAATTTCGTTCCCGTTGCAACTTTTATTATATAATTTCAAGGCTTTTTTAAGATTTTTTTTCACACCTATACCTTCTTGATATAGATATCCTTCTGAGGCACAATCAAGCATAACCCCGCCATCGCAACCTTTTTTAGTATATTTAAATGCGTTAGCATAATCTTTTCCTTCACCATATTTAGAAGCTAATTGAGTACAAGCAGGGATCTCTTTTGCGTCATTACATCTAATGCTTAAATCCTCAAACGATCCAATAAATGTATCATTAAGTCTATCACACGCCATCTCTTTTCCACCGTCGCAAGCTTTGTTGTATAACTCCATTGCTTTAGCGTAACTTAGTTCAGTTCCGAGTCCTTTCATATACATATCACCAAGAGCACCGCATCCAGCCATTTCGGCACCGTCACAACTTTGAGTGTAAAATTTCACAGCTTTTTTATAATTTTTTTTAACACCTAATGCTCGTTGATACATATCGCCAAGAGCACCACACCCAAGCATATTTCCACCATCACAAGCTTTTTCAAAATAGTTAAGTGCATTTTTATAATCACCTATAGAGATATATGTTTGAGCCACATTTAAACATGCGTTTACATCTTTTTTCTCATCACATTGGTTGTGTAATTTCTCATTCGTCTCAGCAAACGCTATAGATGAATTAGTCCCAACCGTAGCAAGAACAAGAAACATAACATACAATAACTTCATAATTTTACCTCTTCATTAAACAATAATTATCTGATAGTAGCACATATAAAAAAAGTAGAGAATAAAAAAATTACCCTCTACTTATTATCAATAATACAGACTTAAAATTTACTTATATTTTGAGCAGAATTCTTGAGGTTTAGTAAAGTTATCCGAACACTCTTGTTTATATAATTGAGTAAATCTTTTACAACCTAGTTCCATTTTTCCATCGCAAGCTTTTTGATATAGATTTAATGCTTTATCGTAGTTTTGTTCGACACCTTTTCCAGCTCTATATAGATCAGCAAGTGCTCCACACCCACCAGCTTCGTTAGCGTCACAAATTTCGTTATAAATTTTTACAGTTTTATTAATATCTTTTTTAACGCCACTCCCAGTTTGGTATAAAAACCCTTTAACTCCACATCCACGCAGATTTCCGTTACTGCAAGCTTTCTCGGCATATTTGAGAGTGTTATGATACTCCTTTTCAACCATATATAATTTTGCTAAATCAACACAAGCTTTCATATCATTTGCATCATTACATTTAATTAATAATTCTTTCATCTCTGCTGTTTCATTTGTTTCATTTGTTTTAGCAGGCATTGTTGTTAAAATTGTCACAATTCCAATAGCGATGATTGCCAACACAGCGTACAATGGTTTCATAATTTTATCCTCTAAAAGTGTTAAAAAATTTACTTATATTTTGAACAGAATTTTTTAGGTTTAGTAGAGCATTCTTTATCGTATAATTCTTTAAAACTTCTACAACCTCTTTCAACTTTTCCGTCGCAAGCTTTTTTATATAGTTCAAGTGCTTTGTCGTTACTTTGTTTTACGCCGTTTCCTTTTGCATACATATCAGCAAGTGCGCCACAACCAGCTATCTCTCCACCGTCGCAACTTTGTTTAAATAATTTTACAGCTTTTTTATAATCTTGTTTAACGCCTAATCCTTCTTGATACATATGTCCTTGAATACCACAACCGATCATACTTTTACCATCACAAGCTTTCTTAAAATATTTAAGTGCGTTAGGATAATCTTCATCACCCATCATATAAGCGATAGCTAGATCGACACACGCATTCATATCTTTTTTATCATCACATTTAACACGAAACTCTTCATGTGGATCAACCTCTTTAGTTTCAGCTTTTTTATCTGTTTCAGCAAAGAGAGTAGATGAATTAAAAACGATTGCCGTAACAACCAGAAACATAGTATACAGTAACTTCATAATTTTTATCCCCTTATATAGTAGTTATAAATATAATAACAGAATAAAATAAATTGAGAACAAAAAAGTTGTTTAGATTATTATTTATTGGTATGAAAAAGTAGAGAATAGGAAAGTTGTTTAGGTTTCTAGTTTCTAGTTTAGGTTTATAGTTTATAGTTTGGGTTTATAGTTTATAGTTTAAGTTTATGGATATAGATATAGGTATAAAAAAAGTAGAGAACAAACAAATGTCCTCTACTTATTATTTACGATATCAATTTTAAAAATTGATTATACTAAATTT
>CAMQYB010000158.1 GCA_947039055.1 uncultured Deferribacteraceae bacterium | reverse complement strand
TGTATGAATTATGGTGGGAGTTTGAAAAAAATGATCACACAGATTTCACAGATTTTTGTGCTGAAAACGGTTTGAAATTTAACGAGGTTAAGGCGTATTATTACGATCGTTAAATATTGTCATATTATATAGTTACCATATAATAAAGGAGCTAACAGAGTGGCTAGGTGGAGTAAACTACAAAAACAGATATATTTATTGTTGGATAAAAATATCAATTTACAAATTCATTGTTCAGTTATACGAATGAAAAGTGAGAGGGGTAGCACAGGTTTGCCACGTTACTTTATAACGTTAGATAAAGATGTGATATTTGATTATCCTAAACAATTTATAAATAAAAAACTACCAGATGAGATGCTAAAATATTCTATAGATAAAAATGTTACTCTAAAAGTGCAAGAGCTTTATCCGTATGTCACAGAGATTTCAGATATATCTGATCTGTTTAGAGAGTATATTGATACACCGTTAAACGATCTATATGAGAAAGAGTTTACGAGTGATGAATGGGGTTTAACAGATATTTTAAAATCAGCTGATAGACGTATCGGTTTACCTAAATTAAAACAGTTTGTATCAAAGATGCAGAATGATATAGTAGAAAAAATTATAACTGCACGAATTAAGAACGGCTAGAGGATTAATTAAATGTTTAACAGTAACGATGGTTGTGAGCTACTATCAAGAGAGGATAAAATGTTATCAAAACAGAGAGGCAAAAAAAGAAAGCTTCAATCACTTTTAAATAATATTGATGGTTTTGTGCCATTTTTAGAAACAGATGAAAAGTACGAACATTTTCATGTGCCGTGCTCTAGAAGTTTTATTGATGGTGCAAAAACTAGGACAAAACTAAAGGCTCAATTTTTAAAAAAATGGTTAGAAACAACCGAGAAGTTTATAGAGATAAGTAAAACAAAATCATTACCATTTTGTAAAATAGTTGCAGTTACGATTGAAGATGATTATTGGGGTTCACAGATAATAATTTTTTACTCTAAAGAATATTATGATAATTTTTTTAAAAGAAATGATGAGTATCAAACATGGACAGAAGTAGATAATAGACGATCATTTATTAAACAACATGGAGTTACTACATCGCTTACAGAAAGGTGTATTATGGAAACATTGATTGATGATGATTATGAGGAAAATAGTTTTATGTGGATTTATTCGTAACATTATAGATAACTCTATAGATTATAGATTTATTAATGGATCGATTTATTGTATAATTTACAGTTAGATTTTTTTAATAATTTTAATAATGTTACGATACGGAGTTTAATGTGCAATCTAAATTTAATGATATAATAGCTGTTCATGAAAGCAGTTTAGTAGATGATAATAAGATATTTAATATTTTAGGATATTTCAAGTTACTACTTATTACGATATTACTATTTACAGGTTTTAAAGCTTATAGATCAAGTTATGAGCTGAGTTTTCTAGTACCTTGTGTAGTGGAATTTATTACGCTTGTTGTCGTGTGGGTGTATCATTATAAGTTGCAAGCAAGGATTAAATATTCGCTTAAAATGGTAGAAATTAATAAACGACATTTAAGTAGGATATCTGGTGACTGGATTAATTTTGAAGATATCGGTGAGGAATTTATTTCTGCTAATCATCCGTATGCGAGTGATCTTGATATAGTCGGTAAGAAGTCATTGTTTCAACTTTTAAATCTTACAAATACTTGGCACGGAAGAGTTGCATTTGCGACAGATCTGCTCAACTCAAATTACAGTAATGATAAGATTAATGATCGTCAGCAAGCTATTTTAGAACTCAGTAAAAATATCAAATTTTCAAATGATATCGAGTATCAAACATCTAAAATAGGCACGAGTGATTTTATAGAGAAACTTGTAATCGCACTTAAAGATAAAAAAATATTTATTAAAAATAGATTTATAAAAATGATATTAAATTATCTACCATTAATCACGTTACCGTTAATGTTTATCATTTCAACTTTCAAACTTAGTGATTACTATATTTTTGTCGCAGTAACTATATCAACTTATCTAACAGTATGGGTGATCGGTGCATATAGGATACAGAAACATCTAAAAGATATAGATGATATCCCGTCAAAACTTAATGCATATAGTTGTATGATTAAGTTGATTGGTGAGATAGATTTCACCTCTAAAAAATTAATAGATATAAAATCGAAGTTATCAACATCAACTCTATCTGCTGAGATCGCTATAAAAAGTTTAGGTAAAATTTCAGCTAGGTTAAATGTTAAGGGCAATGCGATTATCTATTTTTTATTAAATGTTTTAACGCTATGGGATTACAGAACGGCAATTAAATATGATAGTTGGAAAGAGAGTTATGCAGATAAATCTGAAGAGTGGTTTCTGCTATTAGGCGAGTTAGAAAGTTTGCTAAGTTTTTCAAATCTTGCAAATATTTGCAACAATGTCTCTATGCCAACTGTTTTAGATATAGATAAAAATATTGAGGCGAATAATATCGGACATCCGTTATTAGTGAATGAAAAGAGGATTGATAATGATGTTGAGATTAAGGATAATATTTTAATTATTTCAGGATCTAACATGTCGGGTAAAACAACATTTTTAAGAACTGTTGGAGTTAATTTAGTATTAGCACAAGCAGGTTCATTTGTGTGTGCAACCGAGATGAAGTTTTCAGCTATGAAGATTATGACATCAATGAGGATCGCAGATGATTTAAATGAGGGTATTTCTACATTTTATGCAGAGTTGAAACGTATTGGCGATATTGTTAAAGAGTCTGAAAAGCATTCTGATACGATTTTTCTAATAGATGAGATTTTTCGTGGCACAAATTCAGAGGATAGATTAATTGGAGCAAAAACTGTTGTTTCAAAATTAAATAATTTTGGAGTTATAGGTATCATAACAACTCACGATCTAGAGCTTTGTTCGTTAGATGATAGTTCTGAACGGATTATAAACTATAATTTTTCAGAATATTATAAGGATAACGGTATCCATTTTAGTTATAAAATAAATACTGGTAAATCGACAACAACTAACGCAAAATATTTAATGCAACTGGTAGGTATATATTAATTGTTGAAATAAACTAGGTTGAAATATATTTTTGTATTTATCGGGTATAGCGATTGACCTATAAGTTTTATCACTATGTTCTATTTTGCATATAGATTATGTGAAGGTTATTTTGATAAATAATCAGTAGGATTTAGGTTTGGATTTATAGATATATATATCAGATTAATAATTATATATTTATATGTTAATTTATAATATGTTATTTTATATAGACGTAATAGTTTTCAACTTAATATTGATGTTTTTTTATTATAAACTTACAGTTACGTTGATAACCTCAACTTTGATAACAGTCTAGCATGGTTACTATAATAAAAAGGTATTGACATATATTCAAAACATTGTTACTTTTTAGATGAATATATGTAAGAATTATTGGTTATATTTATAGATGTATTATTGTTTTTTTCTAATTACATTTTACATTTGTTCTGTATTAAGTCGAGATGCTTTATTTTATTAGAATTTAATAATTATCGTTTTTATATAATTATCGTTTAGATATGCCTTGTTTAGAGTACGATATATTAGATATTTACGTTGTTCATTAAGCTTAGAAAATATTCTTAAGGGGGGTTGTATGAGAATTAATTTTTTACCTAGTACGAGGTTATTTGCGTTAGTAGCTTCATTTGTTTTGTTTTCCACTTCTTCTGCTTTTGCTGCAAAGTCAAAAGGTCTTTTAGAGTTTACCACTGTTCCAGATGAATATAAGGCGATTACCACATTGATAATACTTCTTATAGCGGCAGTGTTATTTTTCACAGAAGTTATTCCATTACCAGTAACAGCGATGCTTGTTCCAATAATGCTTTCAATTACAGGCGTTATCGGTGCAAAGGCAGCGTTTGCGAATTTTGGTAATCAGTGGGTAGTTATTTTCATGGCTATGTTTATAGTTGGTCATGCGGTGTTTATTACTGGATTTGCCGAGAAGATAGGTAATATGACGATGGCTATATCAAAAGGTAGTGAGAAACGTCTTCTTATCTTTTCTATGGTTGTAGTAGGTCTTCTTTCTGGTCTATTAAGTAATACAGGCACAATAGTTGTTGCAATACCGATGATCCTAGCAATGTGTTCATCGTCAAAAATAGATCCACGTAGAATTCTTATGCCAGTAGCGTTTGCTTGTTCAATAGGTGGAACGATGACATTGGTTGGAACTCCTCCTAATGGATTTATCAACACACAGCTTGACAGTATTCCTGGTATTGAGCCTTTCGGCTTTTTTGAGTTTGCCTTGATTGGTGTTCCATTATTTTTAGTAACTATCGGTTTATATACACTTTTAGGTGATAAAATTCAGCCAAAATCATTACCAGTAGATCCTGATGCTGAAGTTGACATAAAAATGGATGATCACGGCGAGAAAGTTGGTAACTATCGTTATCACAAAATGCCAGTTGCGACAGTTATTTTCGCAGGTATTATTCTTTTCATGGCAACATCATGGTTACCGTTAATAGTTGCGGCTATGTTGGGTGCATGTTTAATGATTATGACACGTTGTATCACGATGAAAGAGGCTTATGAGGGAATAGATTGGACAACGATCTTCTTGTTCGCAGGTATGTTATCGATGAGTACAGCTATGGATAAATCAGGTGCAGCGAAATTAGTAGCAGATGTAGTGGTTGGTAATATTTCATCACCATATCTACTGTTAGCAGCGGTATGTTGTATAACAGTACTTATCACTAATTTCATGTCAAACACGGCTACAGCTGCGTTAATGGCACCACTTGCTATACCTATTGCGATAGGAGCTGGAATATCTCCATTACCTATGGCTATGGGGATTGCGATGTCAGCATCTGCATGTTTTTTAACACCAGTTGCAACTCCACCGAACACTATTATTTTAGGTTACGGAAGATACAGTTTTATTGATTATCTTCGCTACGGTTGGGTGTTACAGCTTGCAGCTCTTGTAACAATAATTACATTAGTTCCATTAATCTGGCCATTCATGCCTTAATAAGTATATAGTTTAGAATATTTATGATATATTAAACCTGCGATCTATAAGTAACATTATAGGTTGCAGGTTTTTTGTTTTATGTGATG
>CAMQYB010000157.1 GCA_947039055.1 uncultured Deferribacteraceae bacterium | reverse complement strand
CTTTAACAATTTTTAAACCGTAGATAGTCTTATGATTACCCTCTAATCTACCTTTAAATAAATCAATTCCTGTGAAAACTTTACCACTTGCACTATTGTTATTATCCATATCAACAGAGTTCATGAACCTAACTGTTTTAGTTGCAAAAGTGTTTGGAGCAGTTAGTCTTGTTTGTTTTGCTATCCATGCAAGATGTGAACCGTTATAGATCTTATAAACTCCATCAACTGGAGTTATCTCCAATTCTGATCCGTCCCATTTTACAAGCTCTTTAGCAAAACCGATTGTGAATGTATAAGTATTTGTTGCTGTATTTGTAGAAGTTGATGTTTCTGTGATTGTTGTTGCAACCGTTACAGTTAATGTATCTTCTGCAACTGCATTACCTGTTATACCTACATCGCCAAAAGTTACAGCTGTGCCTGTTATATTTGCCTCTAATGTAGTTTTTATATTTGCTTTAAGCTGAGTTTCTATAAGCTCTTTACTTGTATCTGCTGAACTTACATCTTCAATTGAATATTTTGATATGTTATCTGTATCTCGTGCAAAATTTTTGTCGTCTAAACTTGCAATCGTAAATGTTGTGCCTAAATCAAAACTTGGCGAATAGACTGGAGGAGTTGTGCCACCACCACCGTTACCACCACCGTTACCGTTACCAGTAGTATCACCTGAACACGCACCAAGAATTAACGCCGTAAACACTAAAACTGAGCCTAATAAAACCTTTTTTAACTGAAGTGTAAACTGATTGCTGAATTCTCTAATCATTTGATGTAGCTCCTAAGCTATTTTTATCTACTATAAAACTGGTAAGCAAAAACGATAAAATAAAACTATCGAATAAGAACGATGAATATAAAACAATGAGTGTATATATATTATGATAATACACATACATCTACAACTTAATGCTTATCTATATATTTGTCAACTATATTCAATGATATTCAACGCATAAAAAACCCCTACAGTTTATTAGACTATAGAGGTGTTTTTTATATGATATTTTTCTACTTATTTTATACTTTTAATTTACTTATTTATTACGGTGAATGGCTCTGATATTTCTTGATTGTTCACAAGTGTTGGATATTTACCGTCCGTTTTAATCTCCCAAACTGTACTAAAATCCCAACCTTCAAAACTATCTGAAAGTATAAAAGCGTCAACTTCAAGCCTCGTACCTCCAACTTGATTAATATCACTCGCTGGTGTTCCTAACGAATACCAATAATTGTTCGTAAACGTAGCCGATACTAATCCGATCGATGTGCCGATCAACGCTCCTTCACTTGTGTCACCGTTTACATCTGCATAACTAAACGACTTAGAAATAGTTAAAACACTTTCATCATCATCAAAATAACTATCTCCAACTAACCCACCTGATACTCCTATACTCTCTATATCTCCTGCATTGTAACTATCTGATATCGTAATATCGCTATCTCTATTCTCATCAATAACCGCTCCAACTATACCACCTGTATAATTTTCAAAACTGACTGAAACACCTTTACTAATCATAACCATGTTCCCTGTATTGTAACTCTCACTTATCGTAAGCGATGAACCTAAACCTATAAGTCCACCTACTGAAACAAATAAACTAGGATCATCTATATCTATAACTATATTCAGATCACCTGTATTATACGTCTTTTCTATACTCGTAGATTTAAGGCTTTTTCCAAGCAATCCACCTATAAAAACATTCAATGGATCGCCAACGATATTACCACTTGTTGCAATATTGCCACTGTTATATGATTCACTCAAATAGGTTAACTGTGCTTTATTAAAACCAATTAAACCACCAATATGTAAATACCCAGCGATACTGCTAGTTATTGATCCTCTATTATAACTTCTATGCATCGTCATTTTTGAATCAACATCATTCTCACCTATAATTCCGCCTGTGTACACATTACCTGTTATAACTCCATTATTATAACTATCAACTATATCCGTTGTACCATAACTAAAGTTCTTACCGATAATTCCACCCGTATAGATAAAATCACCCTTAACATCTCCTGTGTTATATGTATTTGAGATGTTTACCGAATCAAAACCATCATTCTTGCCGATTATGCCACCTGCAGAACCGTAAACAACTAAATCACTTGTATCTCCCAAACCATTCATCAAACCTATATTATATGTGTTCGTTATAATAATCGAAGCATTAATGTTTAATCCAAGAACTCCACCTATAATATGAGCTCCTGTAATATCACCATCGTTATTACTGTCAATTATTTCTAAAGTATTCTCACCTTCTTCATCATCATCAGATTGATTAACTCCGATAATTCCACCAGTCACACCGTTATGATTACTATTATTAACCAACACACCTTTATTAATCAAACCCGATACATTAATAATAAAATCGTCCGTTCCAGAAGTTACACTTTCACCAAGAATTCCACCAATTATATTTGTACCCGTACCATTAACCGATATATTACCAAGATTTACTAATTTCTCCATCACTATACCTGAATTATTTGCCTTGCCGATAACCCCACCGATTATAGACTTTAAACTTGAATTAAATATTATTTCTCCTGAATATGTCGAATTCGTTATCATAACTATACGCTCATTAACAAATGCTATAAATCCACCCATTATTATTTCACGTCCACTATCTAACGCCGAATTGTTCGATACTAACTTTAAATTACTTCTTAAATTATCTATCGTAAGCTTATGCTGAACCGTGCCTACAGATCTTGGAATATCATCAACTACTCCAACCGTTCCAACAAAACTACCTATATATAAATTACCACTAATCATACCACCATCAAGTGTCAAATTCTTTATAATACTATCGCCTGTAATATTCTGAATTAATGCTGTTGCCTCATCTGAAGTCGTGTTACTGTCAACTTCTATAGTTAAGTTTTTTATGCTCTTGTTATTACCATCAAAAATACCGCTAAACTCTTTTATACCACCAAAAGGTTTACTATTCATATCTATACTAGATAAAAATAAAACATTGCGATCAACCTTTGACTGATCCGATAACCATGCTAAATTTGCTGGGATTTTTATAAGATAATTATCCATATTATCAATATCTGGCTCGGTTTTATCAAGCCCATTCCACGGCTCTAATTTATCATTAAACGCTATAGTAAATGAGTATGTACCAGATATTATACCGTTAGTAATTATATCCCTTATCTCAATATCAAACTTAATAACTAACTTTTCATCAGTACCTATATCTCCACTCAATACAGCACTACCTAATGTATAGTCAAGACTCTTAACAACACTCTTTCTGTTAAGTTCGGTTATTAACATAAGTTCCAGCTCATCAACTATAGTATCTCTATCTTTGCCGATTAAACTTACACCATCAACCGTATAATTCAAATAAGTGCTATCACTTGTGAAAGACTTTTCACCTATACTATCAATAGTCACGATTTCACATAGATAGAAATTAAACTCCTCTGAAGGGGGAATACTTTCATCTGTAAACTTTATAGCAAAAGAATATGTACCGTCTATCTTGCGACCACTCGCTTTTTCCTCGATCATTACATCAAACTCTATAACTAATTTCTCTCCGTAATCTACATCACCACTTGTAGTTATACCGTCACCTAATGCATAGGTCGTATTTGAGGATACACTCATTCCTACTAACTCTGTCGTTATAGCTTCTTTTAACTCATTAGAGATATTTATAATTTCTTTCTTTTCCGTGCCTGAATCATTAATATATACGTCAGCAACCTTATAATTTAAGGAATTATCTGTACTTTTAAAGCATTTTCCATCAATGCTATCAATAGTAAAGTCATCACTAAGATAGAATAAAGCTGATGAAGTTTTTTCAAGACTATCTAAACATCCCTGACATACAACAATGATTAATAGCATCACCAACAATGGTAACACATTTCTCATAATCACCAATCCCCCAGCACTATAATTTAAAATGAATATATTTGAATAGTATTATAGTTCAACATGAATATATTTGAATAGTATTATATTGTAATATATGTGAATTATCAATAACATAATCATCACAATCATAATTTATTGATATTGATTATTGTGACGATGTAAGTATGTACATACTTAATATATAACAACTCATCACTTCGATACATATTGTTTTAGACTATTTTTATCTTTTTCGGCACAATATTTGCTATATATTATATACAAATTGTAGCGAAGTCTAGCTACAGTAACCATTTCTAGTATTAATGGGCGAACGGTCTTGCTCATGATTTAAAAAGTACCTTTTTGCATTAAATTTTAACCAAACTACGTATGATAACTTAATCACAACAAGGACATAACAAGATGAATATTAAACAAAGTAACACTTTAACAAATTTTTATAGACCAACAGGGATACCTAACAAAACAAATAGTAATGTTGATAATGCCGATAACACAAACAGTGTTTTTAATACAGAATTGACAAAAAGTGTTCTGATACGACTGCCAACAGAAGAAGAAAAAGAAAAAGAAACTACTATAAGTGGAGGTTGGATGAACGACATAACTTATGAACTAAGTTATGCTGAAAATTCTACTGATGAAAACCCTATTATAAATGCAAAAATAAGGGAAGATAACGGTTACGGTAAAGAGATTAATCAAACTATAAATATTAATGATCTTGATCCAGAAAATTTAACAGTTATCGAACTAAGAGCATTATTAGCACATGCTAATCAAGGCAAACCGCTTGATCCGTCAGAACTGTTAACTCTTTCGACTATCGGATATGAACACGGGTTACAAGGAACAAGTGGCAAACCAATTCATGACATGGGGCTTAATGATAGGTTTAACCCGATAGCATCTCTAGAAGCCCTAAAAGATATATATAGTAAATCCCCTGTTCAAGATATGCAAGATTCAGTAGATAGTATAATAGCGTTAATTGATAAATTATCTAAGTTTGGAAAAAATGGTAATAATAATAATATCAATACGATCTCTAACTCTGTTGATGAGGTTGTTGATGATGTTGCAACATCTATGGTAGATCAGTTCAGTCAACCATCGCAACTTTAAAAGGGTTGATAGATATTACGATTACATAATAATCACAACAAGGACATAACAAGATGAATATTAAACAAAGTAACACTTTAACAAATTTTT
>CAMQYB010000156.1 GCA_947039055.1 uncultured Deferribacteraceae bacterium | reverse complement strand
TTGTTTAAAGTGTCAAACTTCTCTCACCCAAAATTTTACCATCAGTAGAGATTGTTATAAGTTGCCACTGAATCATTTTTGAACAATTTTTAAGCGCAGTTTTTACAGAGTTTTCAATCCCTCTACAACAAGGCACATCCATACGAATAATAGTTACAGAGTTAAGGTTGTTTGTTTCTAATATAGTGGTAAGTTTTTCTGTGTAATCACCGTCATCTAATTTAGGACAACCGATAAGAGTGATTTTGTTTTTCATAAAATCATTATGAAAGTTGCCGTATGCATAAGCTGTACAATCAGCAGCTATTAATAGATTTGCATTCTCAAAATATGATGCAGTCACTGGTGCTAATTTAATTTGAACTGGCCACTGATTAAGATTTGTTTCTGCTTCACGAACATTATGAGCAGTTGCAGACACTCCATGAGCAGTTACAGATATATCACGAGTAGTTGCAGAGATATCACGAGCAGGCGAGAGTGCTTCTTTTGCGACTTGGATTGTAGGTAGGTCAATTTTTTTCATATTAAGAGTAGGACAATCACAACCTATTGTTTCCGTATTCGTTTCTTTATCATTTTTTTTATTACCTTCTTTAAAGGTTACATCTATATCGCTAAAGCTAATTGCATCAACGGGACATTTAGGCATACATTTTCCAAGTCCATCGCAATAATCGTTACTAATAAGTTTAGCTTTTCCATCAATTATTTTAAGAGCACTTTGCTGGCAAGCACTTGCACAAAGTCCACATCCGATACATTTTTCTTCATCTATTTGAATTATTTTTCTTGTCATAATATAACTCCTTACTTGTATTTACATATTAATATAGTATACTTAAAATAATAAGTATGTTGTAACTACAACAAAGGAGATGTGTGTTAAAAAATGTATAATATTGTGAAAAGTAATGATTTATTTGAGGGGATTGAATTAAGTGATTTTGAAAAAACTATTCCTTGTTTATCTCCTATCAAGAAAAAGTTTAATAAAAATGAGATTGTTTTACACGCTGGAGATAAGGTTAATTATATATATATAATTCTGTCAGGTTCTGTGAAAATAATAAAATATGATATAGATGGAAAAGAGAATATTCTTACAGAATTATCTGTTTCTGAAAGTTTTGGAGAAGTGTTTGCATGTTCAAATATGTTGAAGAGTTTCGTTACAGTTGTGTCTTTGGTAAAAAGTGAAGTGCTTCTTTTAGATTATAAAAAGATTATTACTTCTTGTTCATCTGCGTGTCCATCACACTCAAAATTGATAGCGAATATGCTTAAATTAGTTGCTAATAAAAACCTCGTATTACATCAAAAAATAGAGCTGATTTCTAAACGTACGACAAGAGAAAGATTGTTATTATATCTGGATATGCATCGTGGACAGGAGAAAAAATTTACTATACCTCATAGTCGTGAAAATCTTGCAGCATACCTCTGTGTAGATAGAAGTGCTATGTCAAATGAGTTTAGTAAAATGCAAAAAGAAGGGGTCATTAAATACAATAAAAATGAATTTGAAATTTTATAAAGATATCATGTTATTTTTATTCTGAGTTCTAGTTAATATTTTATTAGTGATATTTTGTTATATTAGTGATATTGGAATATCCTAGATAGTTTTTATAAACCGATCAAGTTTTAAGATTTATTATTACTCTGACACTTTCCAGCAATAAATCCACTAGCAAATGCAAACCATATATTGTATCCTCCAAGATTTCCAGCTATGTCTATAGCTTCACCTATAAAATATAGTCCAGGTACTTTGTTTGCTTCAAAAGTTTTTGATGATAACTCTTTGGTATCTACTCCACCTCTGCATATTTCTGCCATATCATATCCCATATCTCCGACAGGTTTTACTGTGAAAAAATGTATAAAATTATGCAGTAGATCAATTTGATTATTGGATAATCCTTGAATATTTATATTGTCTATATCTGTTTCATATAAAATCCAATTTGCAACTTTTGCAGTAAAATAATTTTTCAGAAATGAGTGAATTCTTTGTTTAATGTTTGAAGTTTTTTCTTGATCTATAATTTGCTTTATATTCATATTTGGCAGTAGATCTATACCAACAGTATCACCCTTACGCCAATACGACGAAACCTTTAATATTGCAGGCCCACTTAATCCGTTATGAGTAAATAATAAATTATCATAAAAAAACTTTTTACCGATACTTGTTTTACATGGAAAAGCTGTTCCTGCAAGTTCTGTATACGGATTTTCTAATCTAAGTGGCACAAGTGCAGGAGTAAAATCTATAACATTTAAACCGAAGTTTTTTGCAGTCTCTACTGCAAAATTACTAACCCCTAGGTTCGGGAATGATATCCCACCTGTTGATATTATTACAGATGCAGAATTAAAAGATCCACTGTTTGTTTTTATTTCAAATATATTATTATTTTTTTTCAACGAGGTTATATCTGTGGTGAATGAAAAATCTGCACCCTTTGATTGATCTAGTAAATAATCGATAATATCAGTAGCACTATTTTTACAAAATATTTGTCCCAATTTTCTTTCATGATATTGAATATTGTTTTTATCCATTTCTTGAAGAAAATCAGAAACGTCAAATTGCTTAAGTGCAGACTTAACGAAATGCGGATTTTCAGAAATATAATGATCAGCCGACATATCAAGATTAGTAAAATTACATCTACCACCACCAGATATTTTAACTTTCCTAAGTGGAGTATCTTGATTATCAATTACAAGCACAGTTTTATTATCCTTCAAAGCAGATGCTGCTGCCATAATACCACTTGCTCCTGCACCTATAATTATTACGTCATATTTGTTACGAGTCATTATTTCCTTTTCCTCTTATTCTATATTATTATGCTATATTATTAATGTTGTTTTGTGAACTAATTATTTTATAAAAAATGTGTACGGTTATATTTTAATTTACGTTATTTAAGACTCTCTAAATATTTGACGACTTCAGTTTGTTTTTCATGTATAGCCACGTCAATCGCTGTTTGACCTTTACTGTTTTTGATATTAATATCAGTTCCACATTCTGCTAAGTATTGCACTACATCTACAAATCCACTATCAGCTGCTTGCATTAATGCTGTCCAATTTGATATATTTACATCATGAATATCAGCACCTTGCTCAATAAGATATTTGACAACTTTTAAATGTCCTTCGTTTGCAGCCCACATAAATGCTGTTAGTCCACGTTTATTTTTTGTATTAATATTGGCACCTTGCTCAATAAGATATTTAATAACTTTTAAATGTCCATGACGAGAAGCATACATAAATGCCGTAGCACTATGTATATTTATGCAATGAATATCAGCACCATTTTCTACTAGATACTGCACGGTTTCTATATATCCCTTATTGGAAGAAGCTATCAATGGTGTTTTGCCACATTTATCTTTAGCATGAATATCAGCCCCTTGTTCAGCTAAATATTTAACAATTTCAAGATGTCCATTTTCTGAAGAGTGTATGATAGCTGTTTTGCCACAGTCATCTGTAGTCTGAATATCAGCACCTTTAGATAGACATTCCTGTACGAGAGCTAAATCACCATTTTCTGCACTCTTAATAAAAGTATTGTTAATCACTATGCTTCCTTTATTTGTTTTTGTGTTTGTACACTGAAATATTTTTAGTTACAAAAAATTGTATTATATTTATTTTAGCATAAATATAAGTACCTTGCCAATCGATGTTTAATATTTTATAGGTATCATTATAGAAGTTGATTGGTTGGTACTGTGTTTTATCGGCAGTATATGGATCTAATATTTTTTTATATATAGATGTTTGTGTTGAATATAATTTAGAACTTTGAGTAAATGTTCTCATACCGATGTTGTAAAGTTATTTTAGAGTATTGACAAATGGGTGATAATATATGATTATAGTTAGCGATCAAATCTGAAAGTAGCTTGTTAGATATTGGTTAATGATATAATTTGTTTTACAGATTAATGTTAGCGAGATATCAGTCTATTTGATATTTATTTTACGGCTAGACACATGGTTTAGATACGCAACGCACAAAAACACTTGCCGAAGTGGCGGAATGGTAGACGCTGTGGACTCAAAATCCTGTGTATGTAAAAAGTCATTCAATTCAAAATCATTTTCAACAAACATCTAAACCCTCCCTAAGTGTATTTCATGATTATATTATCCTTATCGGTAGATAATTGTCAATAGATTAGTTATAATGAAGTTAAAATCGAAGGAAAAGTTTATAATTAAATATAAAGAAGGAGTATGTCATGAAACACTACCTAGCTTATCGCTATACCCTTAAATCTACAGATCAATCAATCTTTCTGTTTGGATTTCTTATACCATTTGATGATTATATTGATGGACTTGATAGTAATAAAAAAATAGAGATAAATGTGTCTGAGTATCATAAATTTGTCGAAGACTCTGAAGAGCATGGTAAATATAAAGATCACGTTTTAGTGATGGAAACTTCTGTTGTAAGAGAAGATAGTTTTAATGCTTTTAATGAAAAACTAAATAACAACATATTTTCTTTTAAAATGCTTGGGTTTGATATTGGAGAAACTTTAGATGAGGAGGTAAAGGTACTATATAGTTCAGAGGCATTTTTAGATGTTTCTACATATGAAACAAGGCTAATAAGCTCACATAAGTATCGGTATTTATGGCTTTGTGATAGGTTTCAAGAGATAGATATCCCCAAGATACTACCTATAATGAACGATTATGCCCATCATTTATTTATACAAAGTAGCAATCATCAATTGGGCTCGTTTTTTCTCATGAACAACTCCATGATATTTAAAGAATCTTTTATAAAAGTATCTCCCCAAAATATGATTTGCTCTTTTGAGTTATCACAAAAATATGATTTTACCGACCATACATTACATTTAATTCTTAAAAATGCTTCACATCACGTGGTTGTAAATAAAGTAAGCAACATAAAAAATAATAAGATAGAGGACATTGCACTACCTGAGGATATCTCTCATTATTACATAGAATTGTTTGATTCATTTGGAAATCTAGTTTTTACTGAGGATTGTGGCTATTTGCAAGCAGTAAGCATATCTATGTGTGTATTGGGTAGTTCTAGTCATATTAAAGGAGAACTATTAGAAAAAAATACTGAATTAAGCTCTATAAACACTTCA
>CAMQYB010000155.1 GCA_947039055.1 uncultured Deferribacteraceae bacterium | reverse complement strand
TCTTCTATCACACAATCTTTCTCATAATCATGCAATCTTATAACTTTCTCTTTGCCGTAACAGTTCTTTGATGAAAATTTTCCAGTTATCTTATCTATCTTACTACCCATTACTTTAACAACTATAATACCTTTCACACTTAATATATGTTCAACTAAAAACTCTGGTGATGCTGAAATAATAATATCTCGTGAATGATCTTTATCCTGCTTATAGTAAAATGATTTTATCTTACTCTCATTCATCTTCCAAAAATCTGATATAAGCAAATCAACATCTTTTACATATTTTAAAAACGAAAAGAAAATCTCTTTCATCTTCGTATCATCTGCTAAACCAAATTTTATCATTACAAATGAAAAAATGTGTACAGGCAATGACAACAATATTAGCGGATATCTTTTTATCGCAAATTTATAGAAATCTGCACTGCTATCTCCATCGTAAATTGTATCATCAAAATCGTACACTATGTATCTGTTAGACATAATTATCTCTTAGAAAAATCGTTTAGCTAACGTTAATATTCCCTGTTTCCATGGAACTCTGTGTGTTGTGCCTGAACTGTTTTTAAACTTATCAAGATTATCTACATACCATTTATAGTTACGAAGTAGTGCATCTTTATTAGAATATTTTGGTTTATAGCCTAGCACCTTTTCAGCCTTCTCTATAGATACAAATGAATCTTTTGAAGCTGTTTCATATACCCATTTATATAATGGAGATAATTTAAATTTCTCTAATATTCGTAAAGTTATAATCATTGGTGTTGCTGGAAAACCTTTAATCTTTTTGCCAAATCCAGCCTCATCTAATACTGCTTGATAATCCTCTTTCATAGTAGTGAACTCTTTTGCACCGATATTAAATGTATCATTCACTATATCTTTTTCAAGTGTCATAGTTAAGTAAATCGCTTGACATAAATCTTCCACATCTAAAAGTTGATATCTATTCTTACCTGAACCTATCATCGGAAATCCTTTGCCATCTTTCGCCCAATCATAAAAAAGTGCAAACACACCAAGTCTCTCTGGCCCGATAAAAGATTTCGGTCTGATAATAGGAACTGTCATACCCATCTCTCTATACTCAAAACAAACCTCTTCAGCTTTGATTTTCGCCATACCATACGGACCTACGCCATCTACTTTATCACTTTCAATCAACGGATGATGATCTGGAATACCGTATACTGCAGTTGATGATATATGAACAACTCTCTCTATTCCGTTCTCATGTGCTGCTTGTAAAATATTTTTTGTACCGTTTATATCCGTAGTGAAAATATCTCCCTCGCTATATAATGGAAGTGCTGCTGCTGTATGAACAACAATATCACAACCTTTCATAGATGCTAAAACATTATCGTAATCTCTTATATCACCTACAAATGAATTGACCCTATTTATACAATCTATATAATCAAATTCTAAAAGATCGTATGAAACAACTTCATAATCTCTCTCTAATAAATACCTTATTAAATTGATACCTAAAAATCCTGAACCACCTGTGATAAACACTTTTTTCTTACTCATTAATTAACCCCAAAGTAAATCTTTTCTATATAAAATTGACTAAATATCCATAAAACTAATATAACTACAAAATAACATCTTACCAAATAACTAACTGGAGCAAGCAACTTACTAACTAAATAATATATCAACTAGCAACTTACTAACTAAATATATACTAGCAAATAACTTACTAAATAACTAGTGAAATATCTGCCCTTACTTCTCTATTAAACTTGAAGCGTAACACAAAACAGAGTAGATGTTATATGTTATTATCCAAAAGTAAATCGTTTATGTAAATAATAACTTGTGAAGGCAGGAGATGCAATACCTATAAAATGAGCAACTTCAGCTCTATACCACTCCCATCCAACATACGGCAGAATAATATTGTTAAACAGTAAACTCACTGATAAAGTAATAGCCATTGCTGAAATATTGACTAACACAAATATAATAAATCTTTTAACAGTTTCTGATTTTTCTGTTTTAAATACAAATATTTTATTTAAAGTAAAACCTGTTATTATTCCCAATATATATGCGAAAACTATTGAAGTTGCATAACTAAAATAGTGATTTATTTGTATACGAGATAAAAAATTAACACCTGAAGCCATACCTGATACAAATACAAACAACACAAACTGCTTATTGAAGAAAAATAATCTTTTCATATTATATCATCTCAACAAGTTTTTTGCCAAGATTAATACTCTCAGTTATAGATCTGTCCTCTGGATAATAGTAAGCTGTATCTGCCATCAAAAACCCTTTTCTATCATCTGATCTTATCGTTGGAAGTTTAGATAAAAAACCTGTAGTCGCAACTGGTTGTGCATACTCATATTTAAATACTCTATAATCCTTTACCCACGACTCATCAAATTCAGGATTTATAATCTTAGCGTAATCTAAAAATTTATTATAAAAATTGATTTCAGGTTCATGATACTTTTGATTATTTATATGTAGATAAAATGGTAGATATACAACTTTATCATCAAGCTCTGTATTAAGGTTAGATATAGATATCATACCAGGAACATCAATCCTTGAATCATTTATATTTAACCAAAAATTTTCAGTTATCTCATTTGTAAGTTTAACTATCAAACATACTACTCCAACATTATCTAAATCTTTTAAACGATCTATATCCTTAGCTGGAAGGTTTGGAACGATTGACGTAACATATTGTATAGGTATAGTTGAGATAACCGTATCCGATTTATATTCACTCTCTCCTACTTTGACACCTTTAGTCACGCTGTCTTCAATTATCACTTCTGTTACTTTAGAATTAAAATGGAACTCTCCACCCAACTCAATAATTTTATTATATAATGCTATTGTTACAACATCTGATGATCCAGATATATAACCCATTCTTTCTTGAAATATACTTTTACGAGATTTAGCAACTCTTCTCACTCTTGTCATTAACCATGATGCAGAAATTCTATCTTTTAATTCATAAAATTTTAACTCAAATAATGGATCCCAAAATTTATTATAATTTTCAACACCTTGCCATTTTTTCAACCACTCAATAGAAGTCATCTCATCTAATTTAGTATAATCTCTCATCTTGCTTCCAAGAAATACCGATATACCATATCTCAATTTATCTATAAAAGAAGCGTGTGGAAATTTTAAAAGAGAGATAGGATCGCCCCATTTATAAAGAGAACCGTTATAGAAAAATCCCATCTTTGTATCTGTCCACTTAAGCTTATCATATATATCAAGCTCTTTCATAAGATTGAATAGTGGAGTATCTGGACCACATACGAAATGATAATATTTCTCTATATTTATACCTGAGAAATCAAATGTTTCTGTCATTCCACCTATCTTATCTCTTGATTCAAAAACCTTAACTTTATAACCTTTCTTCAACGCATAATACGCTGTAGCTAGTCCCATAGGACCTGCACCTATTATTATAATCTCTTTACTCATCATAACCTCGTAATATATCTAAATGCTCTTTAATCTAAACAGAATAATTCTAACTTGTCAATATTTACAGAAGCATTAGCCGTTTCAATAACCAAACTATCATACTCATTAAGATTTAATGCCACTGGATATATGATAGACTCATTATCATTATCAACTGTTAAAAATCGTTGCTTGCCATCAACCTTAATAGGGTATTCAATCTTATCTGTAAATCTATGTACTTTTAATGGCAACTCTTTCTTACTTAATTTGTTAAGTAAAGTAACCCTTACCACCACCTTACTCTTCTCTATTATAGAACCAGATGATGTGATGTAAAATTTAACACCTATATCTTTTGCGTTAGAACAGCTGGTTGATGCTATGTTATAGATATCAATAATCTCTCTCTGATCAACATTTATTTCCTTATCTAAATCAAATATTATAGGCTCAATTTTTCTCTCGCTATTATGTATATCTAAATTTCCAATACTGTCATCATGAGGGTTCATCGGAATAATTACACCCTTCTCTGCTTTTGCGAATTTAACAAATTCGTTAAACGGATAATCCACTCGTGAGACTTCTCTAACAAATAAATGATCGCTACCCTTTAATCTACCATGAATAACATTTCCTAAATTTAAAAGAAATATCGCTGATATAAGAATTGTTAAATATTTCTTATTACTAGTTAAAATAGGTATAAGAATTGCAATCAACATAAATAACGGGAAAACATATCGTGATCCTCCACCTGATGGAGACACACTAGCAATATTAAGTGTATAAAATGATGGAACATATACACAAACTGCAAAAACTATATAGAGGAAAAGATAAAATCTGCGATCTTTAGGCTGTCTATCCGCACCTATATAACCACGTACAAATTTATATACAAGATAGATAAAAAGTATAGAGAAAATTATGCTGAATATATACGTATCAACATACTTGTTAGCACCAAGAATAAATATGTTTAGCAACAACTCCAAATATGATAGTAGATTGTTTTTAACTGGTTCAACAAATCTTGTGTCATTAAACATAAATATCGCTTGTATCGTTGCTACGAACAAAGTCACACTACATATAATAATACTTGAAGTTTTGATCTTTAATTTTAAAATATATTTCTCAACAAAAATCTTAAACACTATTACTGGTGCTAAAAAAACAGATATAAATCCACCAAAAAGAAATATAGTGTATGTAGGGTAATAAACATACGGTGTTAAAACTTTCTCTGCATCATCATAGATTATATATAAAATTAATAAGATATATAGATACCATTTAATATATGTTACATTTAAAATTAATTCATTTCCATAAGGCATTAAAAAAACAGTTAATGTAAGCAATGCTGTGAATAATTTACTACTATTTAAACTTAATATAAACGCATATAGTAGATAGATAAAAATAAATAATGGAATTAAATATGCTATAAGAAAGATTATAGGTGCGTATATAATATCTGTTAAATAAGAGATATATGCTGCCAATTTTGTGTATATATGTAGATATCCGTAATACGGTTCAAATAGATCTGTAAATCCGTTTTTATATACACCTGATAAAGCGATAGATCCATCTTCTGCCCATAAAAGAGATGGAATTGATACAAAACCTTGTCTCGCATAGTAAAAGAGAAACACGAATATACATATAAGCGTTATATAAATATAATCTTTTGTTGAGAAACTATTTTTCATCTATTATCCTA